>JAYVGA010000300.1:0-7676 GCA_043772635.1 Chitinophagaceae bacterium | reverse complement strand
CTCTTCTACACGTTCCAGCCCTCCTGATGTTTGCCCTTCGTATATATATTTTTTACCTGCTGCCACCGGGTAATAAGGATTAGTAATATTTGTAGAGTTGGTAAATTTTGAAGGGTTGGTATCGGGCTGGTAACCGCTGTCGATAATTCTTAATTTATCTTTTTTACAGGATCCTGCCAAAAGCATACATGCCAGTATTAAAAATGTTGTTTGTTTCATGTTTATTTATTTATGATTAATAAATATTATTATAAACTTTATAAACATAGATAACCAATGCTGCCCGTTTGGTTGGGTTGAATAAATAAAATAGTTGTGTAATACTGCACAACGGGTAAATTAGTGAATTTTGTTTTGCTCGATTACCAAATAAAATTGTCCGGTTTTTAATTTAAAACGCAATTAAAGATGACAATTGGTATGCGGTACAAGAGGGCGATGCCTACACAAGCATAGGGGCAGGCGCAACCCTGCCTGACTGCGTCAAGCAGGCAGGGATGTTGCCCCTTGCTTCACAGGCTGAACAAAAAAAATTATTCACGTTTTTATCCGTTGCGAAGTATAATAAATGCAGATTTATCAGAAGTATTGCAATACAATCTTTAATCAATAGTTATTCTGCAAATCCATAAACTGGTATTTGCTTAATTAAATTTTACTGCTCCCTTTTAATAATTGCAATTATCCTTTTCAACATATAAAAAAAGCCCAAACCTTTTTTAGTTTGAGCTTTTTTAAATAAGATTATTTTAAATACCTATTTATTAATTTGCAGCTTATCCAGTAACAACTTACTTATGCCTGCTTTAGGAACCACCAGGCTTATGCTGTTAATGGCAAAATAAGCATCTGACACATTTATAAAACCATTAAACGGCCCCACATTACCCCAGGAGTTTTTTACGGTAAAAAAAGTTTTGCCTTCTTTAGATAAACTTGTGCCGGTAATCTGCATCAGGTGATCGTCCTGCGTGGTAAGGTTTTCAAATAAATTTTGTCTTACAGCAGCATCCCATTTTTCTTCTGTTGTATTTGCATTAATATTATCGTATTTTTTTTCTGCACTAAGGTAAAGTGCTAAGCCGTTTTGCTGCCTGAAACCATTGTTGCTCACATCTGCATCCCACATAACCGTGTAACCGTTTTTCAGGGCATCTTTTACCATTTGCATCATTTCATCCAAAGGCAAATTATAATAAGCGCCATTGCTAAAATTATCAGGCACATCAATTATAAAACTACTGTAGTAAGGTTTGTGTGTAAATGAAGTAATGTTTACATAATCTCCTGCCTCAAATTTTATCAGCTCTTTTGCAAAAGATAGTGGGGTATAAATTTTACCATCATAAGTAAATGCGCCGGGCAGTTTGCCAAGATGTTTATCTAAAATATTTTCAAAACCAGTTAGCCACCAGGCCGCCAGTGGTTTTGTTGCAAGCATTGAATCCAAATAGCTCTTTAATTCCTTTACCAGCACACTATGATTGTGCACGGTTTGCCCCTCTGCTAAGCCGCTATAAGCCTGTTCCGGGATAACGCCATAAGTGGCCACAGCTCTTATTACATCATGGCCCAGGCTGCCTTCGCCAAATTGTGCACTGCCCTGGCGCATTAAATAGTTTCTTGCTTTTTCTACATAAATATTTCTTACGGTAAACATTTCGCTAAGATCTAAACTGCCCGGTTTATTTTTTATTACCTGGCTTTCTAACAAAGCCGTGGTAGAAAAAGACCAGCAGGTACCCGTTTGGCCCTGGCTTTTTACCGGTGTGTAAGCATTACTGTACACCGCCGAAAATTCTTTTGTGGCATTGGTAGCGGTGCCCTGTGCCAGTACAGCTATTTGTAAAAATAAAAAGGCGGACACAACAAAAAATTGTTTCATCATTTTTTAAAAATTTAAGGAGCAGTTAAAATCAGCTGAGCCAGCGCCCAGCTCTGCAGCAGCGGCATTACTGATGCGGATAATAAGTTTATTGTTTTGCTTAAGATCGGGGATAAGATCCAGCACTTTTGCATACACCGATTTTTGTGTACTGCTGTTGGTAATTTTTATATACGATCCTGCAGGAGCAGTGTTATGCAGGCAATAATATTTTCCATCATCCCATCCGCTGTTACTTTTAAAAATACCAGCCATGCCTTTTTCTTCTGCCACTTTATTATTGCCCGTTTGTTTATCGTATAAAGATTTAAAATAACCACCCTTAAAATCAACAGTCATTTTATTTTCTGCCTCCTGCTTTACAATTTTAGCGGGCTCTTTTACAGGTACTTTTATTTCTGTTTTTATTTCCGCCACTTTTGCTGCTGCCGGTTCTTTTTTTGCAGCGGGTGCTGCCACTACTTCCTGCACCGGCGATGCAGTGCTACTATATCCTACAATAAGATTCATGCCTTCGCTCAAGGCCTCGCTGCTAAGATTGTTCCATTTTTTTATATCTGCAATGCTTGCATTGTATTTTTTACTTATGCTGTACAAGCCTTCTTTTTTTGCTACAGTATGATAAACCGGGGCAGCAGCTTTTGTGGCGGCTTTTTTTACAGGTACTGTTGCGGCAGCTTCTTTTTTAACAGGAGCAGTTATTGCTGCAGCATCTGCAACAGGTGTGCTATTTTTTTTTGCAGGAATTTTTAATACCTGGCCCAGGGTTAAACCAGCTTCGTAAGAAATGTGATTATATGCGGCCAGTTCTTTTGGATGAACATTATATAAACGCCCTATAGAAAATAAACTTTCTTTTGCAGCCACGGTATGCGTTTTTTGTGCCGGGCAAAAAAGTGGTAGTAAAAAGATAATAAATGCAATTAAATTTTTCATGAGATTATTTTGATGAATTTATTTTTTGTTTGTAAAAATTTAAGGATGCTAACCTTGTAAATTTTAGCCCGGTTATAAATAGTATTTATCGGTTGTGGATTATTTACGCTTAAAATACAGCGTTTACAAAGATGCAGAAATTAGTTGGTACAAAATCAGGCTTACCTGTTAAGAATGCGCCACTCTTTTGTTGCAGAGGGTTGTCAACTTTTTTTAACCAAATACAATGTCTGTATGCTTTCCGAAAGTTGACAACCCTTCTTTAAGCGGCAATTTTAAATGCACGCAATCTGGCTTACCTGTTAAGAATGCGCCACTCTTTGGGGTAATAATTATTAATTCTGCCCGGTAATATTTTAACCAGCCCCAGCGGCACCTGCAGGTATGAAACCACTGCCCATCCCTTTATATCGGTTTTTATATCCATATCTTTCCGGCGCAAAAACTGTAGTGCGGTTTCTTCATCTACCTCCAGTTTTTGAACAGCTGCACCAGCCATGGTACATAAGGCCCACTCATGATGAGGTATTAATTCGTTTCGTATAAGGGCGCCCATTTTTACCCCGGCTTTTTTTATGTACAAAACAGATTGCAACAGCCAGATGTTTTCCTGCAGCGTTTGTGGAAACAGCAATACTTCTTCCTTCCATTTTACAAAGGCATATTTTTCGGGCTTAGTAATATACCTCTTAATACTTTCCGTTTCTGATTTACTTAGTGGCAACAATTTATTTTTTGTTTTGCTTTCTTTTGCACTATCCCCGGTTTCCTGCTTTTTAAATGCAGCAATAAAAAAACCTTCGCCTTTTACTTTATCAGGATAAAAGCGGTAGCCAAATGCTTTATGTATTTCGCTTTCTGTTTCAATAATATTCCAGCTTTCTTCCACCTTCAATTGTAAACTTTCCGCTTTAAATTCTTTACATATCCAGTCGCTGATCATCTCATTTTCTTCTGCAGAGTAAGAACAGGTAGAATAAATTAATACAGCACCGGGTTTTAAACTGTCCATTACATCGACCAGTATCCTTTGCTGGCGCTGGCTGCAGAGTGCTACATTATTAAGGCTCCATTCTTCAATGGCCTGCGGATCTTTTCTAAACAGCCCACTGCCACTGCAAGGCGCATCTACTACAATCAAATCAAAAAAATGCGGGAGCCGCTTAAAATGACCGGGCTCGTTATTGGTAACCACCACATTTGCTGCACCCCATTTTGTAATATTTTCTGCAAGAATATTTATCCTTGGTTTTATCAGCTCATTACTCACCAGCAAACTATCTGCTGTAATGATAGATTGAATTAAAGTAGATTTTCCACCAGGTGCAGCACATAGATCCAGCACTTTTAATGGCTTGCTTATATCGCAGCTTTGCCTGATGGCTTCTTCTAAAAACATACTGCTAGGTTCCTGCACATAATAAGCACCTGCGTGAAACAGCGGATCAAGTGTAAAAGATGGACGGCTGCAAAGGTAGTGGCCGTGGCTGCTCCAGGGCACGGCCTCGTCAATATCGAATGTGGAATGTTGAATATCGAATTTGGAAGGATTGATTCTGATGGATACTATTTGCTTGCCGGATTGATGGGTTTGGATGAATGATGGTTCATCAAAGCCGGGGGTGTTTTGTAAAGATTGTATGAAGGATGGGGGAAGGTGCAAAATAAGAAATAGCATTATTTATTTATGCTCAATAAAATCTGATTGGTTTAAGAATATGCTTTGTTATTCATGAGATGACATAGATTTTCAATTACAGGTAAATTTACAAAATAAATGATCGCAAATTATGGTAGTAATTATTCTACCTTTATAAAAATTATAATAAATATAGAGTGGATGAAATCAACGGAATTACACCGTAAGGTAAAGGAAAACGGCTGGAGATTGGTAAGAAGCGCAGGAAGCCACTATATTTATGAAAAGGATGGGAAAACTTATCCTGTACCCTTTCACGGTGCCAAAGAAATGGGTAAGGGTTTAGAAAAGAAAATAATAAAAGAGATGGGTTTAAAATAAAGATAGCCTGGATAATATCATCAAGGCAAAATAGAATTAAAGCGCCAAATACCTCAAATGAATACAAAACGCAGTACAACCAAAAAAATTAAAATAATTATCGAACGCAGTATAGATTCGTACAGTTCTTATGCAGAAAATGTACCTGGAATTTATGGCCATGGGGATACCGTAGAAGAAGCCAAACAATCTGCTTTGGATGCCATCCTTTTATTAAAAAAATATAATAAAGAAAAAAACATACCGGCTGTTTTAAAGGGAGAATATGAAGTGGTATTTAAATTTGATGCAGAAAGTTTTCTAAACTTTTTTAATAAGATTTTTACTAATGCAGCTTTAGAAAGAATGACTGGTATTAATCAGAAGCAGTTGCAACATTATGCTTCCGGATTAAAGAAACCACGCCCGGCACAGGTAAAAAAAATTGAATCTGCCATGCATTCTTTAGGAAAAGAATTGATGGCTGTGGAATTATAATACAAGATTATTTTGAATTATATTTTTAGAAAAATTTACTCCCTCCGCTAGTATAAAATTTCATAGGTGATATGCGGTATATGTGTGAGTAAATGTTTGCGGCTTCGCAGAGATGACAGCTTTTAAAAAGCTGTCATTAAATTACAGCCACTTCCCATTCCTTCTATCCCAGGTAGTGAGGCCCACTTTAAATTGTACGGGATTGCGAAACTGGTTGGCCGCAGAGCCTGTTATGTATGCGCCCAGTTTAAACTTTCCCAATTTATTAAACGGATATTTAAACACCCTTTCTATACCGGCAAAGGCTTCTACATACCGCAGATTATTTCTTTCGGGTGCCAATAGAAATCCTGCTCCACCAATTTCCCTGAGGCCCAGTTTTTTAAGCAGGGGAATTTTATTTAGCAAAGCACCATTAAATTCATGCACATAATGCCCTTCATAAAAACGGCGCAAAACAGGAAACGTAGAATCCAGGGATTGAAATGCTTCATTGGGATTGGAAAAGAAAATGGGATCTCCACGGCGTTCTCTTTTATAGTCCACCAAACGCAGGTCTTTTTTATTGAGGAATGATCCTGTTTTAATGGTGTAAGAGGATAGTCCTATCGTACCAATTTTTACAGATTGTTTTATACCAAATTCCAGGTAATCAAAATTTACACTGCTGTTGAATATTCCGGGAACTCCTTTCTTAAACAAAGCATAAAATGTAGGCCAGGAAGAACCGAGTATTATTTTTTCTCTGGGCTCTCTTATGTAACGCTGATGGGGCGTATATTCCAGGCGCAGTGTTCCATAAAATGCATTATAGGATTCAAAAGCAATGGCCCTGTTACTGTCAAGGTATTCGCCAAATGTACTGTCTATAAAACTATTGGTTTTGTAGCCACTAAGCGAACGTCGAAAAGCCACATCTGCATCAGCATATAAATAGAGGCCGTTTTTAATTTCTAAACTATGGCCAGCACCAAGCACCTGGTTAAGGTAAAGATTGCTCCGGTTAATAAGGTTTATCCAGGCATCGCCACTAAAAATATGTTCAAAATTCTTTTGTAACCGTATATAATAAAATGCCCGCTTAAAAGGATGGTACATTCTGCTAACACGGATGTTGCCATTAATATCGCTGTTGCGCAAACCATAACTAATATCGCTGTAGAGAAAAATATTTTTTCTTGATTCCCAGGTTTTAACATAACTAAACGAAGTTTGAATTCTTGTACCCCCAAACTGAAACGGCTGGTAAAGTGCAGGTAAAGGAGGAATATACCAGCTTCTTCTTTTTGTGTGATCGTTGAAATTCTGACCTTTAAAAAGAATCGTTTTCCAGGTTATTTTATTATTTCTCCTGTCTATAGAATCCAGGTATGCATTGGTATGCGTAGCTCTGTAAGCACTGTCCTTGTAATGAATAAACCTGATTTCTTTTTCTGATAATGGTTCTGTGCGGTTGGTTTGCCAAAAGATGCTGTCCCGCTTATAAGTTTGAAGTGTGGCTGTGCTTAGCTCTGCACCAAAATGTTTTTTATCAAACTTTTTATTCAATTCAAAATTATTGTAGGTAACCACAGTATGCCCGCTTGACTTCTTTTTTCCGGAGGCTGCATTGTAAACAAACTGCTGTTTTGTTATCATCCACGCAGTATTATTTACAAAGCTGTATTGCTGCTCTACTTCAAAAAAATCGTAGTCTGCCAGGTGGTATTTTGGAAACCGGAGTTTTGTGTGCAATATTACCCATAAACCATCGGCAACTGTAATCTCCCCTTCTACAGTTGCATTGCTTAACTGGCGTGGCTTTACGCTGATGGTATATATTTTTTTACCGCTAACAATATCATTTTTAATTGTTTTAAAGCGATAAGCCAGCAAGCCACTGTAACTAAGAGGTGATATAAATTGGGTTGGTGAAACAGAAGGAATACTGATGAAGTTATTGTAAAAACTGAAATCGCCCTGCGTAATAGAAAGGAAAAATAAACTTTGTGTATTGCCTCTTTTGGTTACACCCAGCCGTTCTTCCCTGATATTTTTTGCTGAGCCGTGATCTAAATTTAAAACAATTTCTGCCATCGCCATTTGGTTTAGCGCTGCATTGGCTTGTCTTATCTTTTGAAGAGAATCATTTTCTATCTTTTTTATTTTTTTAAATGGAGTTAAATCCTGCTGCAAAGCTTTTATGTACACTTTACAGGAATAAGCCCCCGCAGCACTTTCAACATTATCTTTGTTCCTGATAACATTTCGGATGAATTTCTCTGCCCTGTCACGGTTTTTACCCTTAACGATTACTTCAGTAAGGTTGGATACATCTGCCTCCATAATAATATCCTGTTTATAGCCTTCCTTATGTAC
>JAYVGA010000299.1:0-10497 GCA_043772635.1 Chitinophagaceae bacterium | reverse complement strand
GCTCATAATATTTATAGTAGATGGATTGTATTGAAACCCATCGCAGGCATTGGTAAAATTGCGAACGTAATCGCAGGTGGTGCCATTGGTGTAGTCTTGCGAGTTTGTATAATCTGCCGGGGTATCACAACAAAGGTCTCCGTCTGTATCACAGTTATAGCAGCTGTTTCCGCTGTTTCGGGTTACGGATTCCTGCACACTGTTTTGTTTTTGAAAAGTATGGTACAGGCCAAGGCAATGCCCCATTTCGTGGCCAAAAATAGAATGTACGCCACTGCTTGTTGCAGCCCAGCGGGCCACACTTAAAAAATTATTGGGTATGCCATATGCATTGCCGCTGCTGCCGCTGTTGTTTAAATAACTGTAATGAACAAAAATGGTAATCGCCCCGGCTACATCTAAATTATTATTGCGTATATAGTCAGGATATACCACATCAATATTGGCAGAATTATTAAAATTATTAAGATAAGAATCATTTACAAAATCGAGCCCCACCAATTGAAAACAAATATTGTGGGCATTGTACTGCGCATTCATTTCATTAAAGTTCTGTATGGCCTGTTCCATAGTGCACCCCGGCAGTGTGCCATCATCTTCCCGTACAATACGGATAAATACCCGCACATAATAAGGTGCTGTAAAATTATCAAGTGCAGAATTGTTTTGTTTATTGGCCAGTGCATTGGAAAGAAAAATTTCTGCATTACGCATATAATACCCACTGTCGTGAATTTCCGTATTACAAACAGCATGGTTATATGGCAGTTTTGTTTCCTGTGCATTTGCAGTTACCACACACAGCACAATACAGAAAATGATTAACCCTATTTTTTTATTGATACCCATAGAAAAACTTTTTAAGATTATTTCCTTTCTTCCATTGTTTTTATCCTTTTTTCAAGGTCAAGAATATACAGGGTGAGTTCTTCAATTTTTTCCATCATACGCTTTTGCATATCCCCTACTTCAAACCCGTTTTTTTCTACTTCGCTGGCAGCAGGTATATTGGGCAGATGGTTATTGGTTTTTATAAAAAAGCGCAGTTCATCATAGTTTTTTAGTTTATAATCATGTTTAAAAACATAGTCGGGCCAGCTGCCGCTGAGCTGTACTTTTAATTCTTCTGCTATCATTTTTCCATCTACTGCAAACAGGTATCCCACCGGTATACTGGCACCGGAGTTTACACCAATGCCTACACCTCCAAGTTCGCCGGCACACATAATTATATTGCCTGCATCATTTTGTATAAAGAGGTCGGATGCTGCTCCATTATTTCTTGCCATAATTTCGTTGTTGTCTATTACCAGGTTGGTGGCGGTATTGTTACCCAGCATTACAAAACCGTTACTGGTGTTTGGCAGGCCCACATCCTGGCCGCTGCTGATATGCAGCCTGGATTGAGGATCTGTGGTAACAATACCCACATTACCATCGGGAGCTACGGTAAAACGATCGCCGCCATTAACCCTGGTAATTACTTTTCCGGTATTGTTGCTGGCATAAGTGGCCAGTTTAAGATCGTTGGCATCAAGGTAAACAGTACCGGTTGGAGTAACACCCTGGTAAAAAGTTATTTGCGGGTTGCTGCTTCCCAGCCGCAACAATTCATTTACTCCCTGTATGTGCAGTTTGGTGCCGGGTGCAGCTGTGCCAATGCCCACACTATCAAAAGAATATACTACCTGGTCTGTGGCATTAAGATTTCTTGTCCAGGAACGGCTGTCTACCACATCTCTCCATAAATTTTGTACTCTTAATCTAAAACGGTCATAAGTGGTATCATACATCAGCATCCCGTTTTTTGCAGTAAACAGGTTGCTTATAGAGCCAGATGAACTGCGGGGAACAAGTAAACCTTTGTTACTGCTTTTAATATCCAGCATGGCATTGGGGTCTGGCGCACTGCCATCTGTATTTATTGCTACCTGTGCATTGATGCTGCCATTAACAATAAAGGCTACAATAAAAATAATAGTGATAATCTTTTTCATAATAGAAATTTTTATAGAGCACATAAGTAAAACAATCATGTAAAAAAAATAAATCCGGTTATCCAAAGGCGGTTATCATTTATCAAGAGTAAAAATAAATGGGAGCTGTTAAGGTTCAGGCTGCACTGCAGAACAAAAATAAAAATGCATACTGCATTGTTTTAAATAAAATGCCGGGCCAAATACAGGGCATTACTGATTTGTATCATAAGGTATATAGCAGGTGATTAATTTAAAAAACTACTATTGCTTTTTATACAGATATAGTCTGCATGCTCGTACATAGTTATTAATCCAGAATTACACAGAATTAACATATATCTTTCTGTAAAAATTTTGTACATTAAAATATCCACAATAAATATTTGTAGTATTGTTTTTGCTATTGGATAAGTATGTACACTATTAAAAATATTCAATTTACCCGCCTCTTTAAAGTAGACGGTTACTTAAAGGAATTTAATTTCAGAAAATTTAATGCCAGCCGCCAGGAAAAAGTGAGTGTAGATACGATAGATGAAAGGGGCAACCGTATTATGTTTTTTATGGAAAAAACAGATGAACACTGGAAAATTCAGCCGCAGGAATTGCCTAAATGGATTCCGGAGCAGGAAAATAATTTAGACGAAGCGATAAAGGGGGAGCTGATGGGGAATTGATTTTTCACCCATTACGAAATATAGTTTTTACCTGCCTGTAACCAGCAGATTTTTATTAAAAATAAAAAGATACTAAACAACAGGTGAGTGCCTAACATAAATTTCGAGGTTTTTGTTTTTACCCAATTTATTTCTTTGGCCATAGTTGCCTTAAATTATTTGATTAGCGTTTAAAATCAACTTTTTTTATTTATACATTACTTTCCTTGTTGTGGCTTCACAACTACTTCAGCACCCCCAACTCCCTGCCCACTTTACTAAACGCCTCTATAGCTTTATCTAAATGCCGCTGCGTATGTGCGGCACTTAACTGTACCCTTATGCGTGCCTGCCCTTTGGCCACTACCGGAAAAAAGAAACCAATTACATAAATACTTTCTTCTAAAAGTTTGGCAGCGAAGTTTTGTGCAAGCACTGCATCATACAACATGATGGGCACAATGGGATGATCGCCGGGTTTTATATCAAAACCAGCTTCCGTCATTTTGCTGCGAAAGTATTGCGTATTATATTCAAGTGTATCTCTTAATTCGGTACTGTTGCCCAGCATATCCAGCACAGCAATAGAAGCACCTACAATACTGGGTGCTACGGTATTACTAAACAGGTAAGGGCGGCTGCGCTGGCGCAGCATTTCTATAATTTCTTTTTTGCCACTGGTAAAACCACCGCTTGCACCACCAAGGGCTTTGCCCAGTGTGCCGGTAATAATATCTACACGGCCCATTACATTGTGGTATTCATGCGTGCCCCGGCCTGTTTTACCAATAAAGCCGCTGCTATGGCATTCATCTGTCATTACTATGGCATCATATGTATCGGCCAGGTCACATATTTTATCTAACCGGGCAATGGTACCATCCATACTAAAAGAACCATCGGTAACAATAATGCGGCTACGTAAATTTGCGCTCTCCTTAAGTTTTGCTTCCAGGTCGTCCATATTATTATGTTCATATCTAAAGCGCTGTGCCTTGCATAATCTTACGCCATCTATTATAGAAGCATGGTTTAATGCATCGCTTATAATGGCATCCTGCTCATTAAATAAAGGTTCAAATACTCCGCCATTGGCATCAAAGGCAGCGGCGTATAAAATAGTATCTTCTGTACCAAGAAAAGCAGACAGTTTTTTTTCCAGCTCTTTATGAATATCCTGTGTGCCGCAAATAAAACGTACACTGCTAAGGCCATAGCCACGGTAATCTATATATTTTTTTGCAGCTTCTATAACTTTTGGATGAGATGAAAGGCCCAGGTAATTGTTGGCACAAAAATTAAGTACCGTGGTACCATTTACAATTATTTCTGCACCCTGCTCACTGCTTATAATGCGTTCGTTTTTAAAAAGCCCTGTACTTTTAATTTCTTCCAGTTCCGTACCAATGCGTGCTGCAAAATTATTATTCATATAAATAAATGATTATTTGAAAGATTTAAATATCCCGCAAATCTAATAAATGAACCCGGTGTATGGTTTGAAAATATTACGGATAAAAATTTCAGGCAGACTATATCATCAACTTTTACCGAAATAATTAATGTTAAGATTATTTAACACCCGCCTGTTATGAGCTGTAACTTTTTAAAAGTATTTTCGTATTACTACTAAACAACCAAAATGCAACTCAAAAAAGAAATAGCACTTCTTTATATCCTTATCCTGGTTTCGGCAGGAGTAATAGTAGCTGCAGAAAAACCAGAAAAGAAAGCTGCTGGTAAACCTGCGGTTAAATGCTGTACAATTCCCAAACCTGCCCCTTCGGCAACTCCTTTAAATACCATTACACCGGGTCCTTTTCCGTATAAAGCATAAATTATTTTTGAAGGCTGTAACTTTTTAACCACCCAGGCGTATAATTATAAACCAACCGGATTATTTATTTTTGGCCTTTACAACTTTTTATGACGGAGAGAGAATACAATGAATGTGTGAATCTTTATGCAGATAATGTATATCGCTTTATCGTAAAAAATTTACGCCACCAGGAAGATGCCAAAGATGTGGTGCAGTCTGCTTTTGAAAAATTATGGATTACCAGGGAGCAGGTGCAGCCGGAAAAAGTAAAGAGTTATTTATTTACCATTGCCTATCACCAGATGATAGATTTTATAAGAAAGCAAAAGCGCATCAGCCTTAAAGATGAGTTTGGAGAAATGGCACTGGGGTCAGACTTTATTAACAACAATGCCAAACGCATACTTAATGAAGCCCTTAGTAAATTAAACGATACTCAAAGAAGCCTGGTAATGCTTAAAGATTATGAGGGATACAATTATGCAGAGATAGGAGAAATAACAGGATTAAATGAGAGCCAGGTAAAAGTGTACCTGCACAGGGCAAGGCTGCAGTTAAAGACTTATATAGTAAAGATGGAAAATGTGATATAGAAAAAAACTGGATTTCTATTTTAAAGTAACCAATAAAAAGAAACTTACAGTTTTTCCTGTGGAAAAATTTAAGAGAACCTGAAATGCATATAAACCTTAATAACTACGAGTCCTTTTTTTTGATGTATGTAGACAATGAATTGCCTGCTGCAGACAGGATTTTGGTAGAAGCATTTATTGAGCAATACCCTTACTTAAAACAGGAGCTGGTATTATTGCAGCAAATGGTATTGCCTGCAAGCGATGCAGTTGTATTTGATAAAAAGAATTTATACAGATCTGCAGCCGCAGAAGAAACCCTGCCCGAAGCTTTGCTCCTGCACCTGGACAATGAACTTGCCGGCACAGCAAAAGATACCTTGCTGCAGCAGCTGCAAAACGATAATAAATTACAGGATAGCTTGGCGCAGTTGCAAAAAACAAAATTAGATGCCGGAGAGATTATTTCTTTTCCTGATAAAAAGATATTGTACAAAACAGGATCGGGGCGTTTGGTTACCGGCAGTTTTGTAAGATGGGCCGTGGCAGCAGCATTAATAGCGGCCGGAATTTTTGTGGGAGTTTCTCTTATTAAAAATGAAGGCAGCAAAAAAATAGAAGTATCTAAAAATGATGTGCAAAAAAATAGCAACATAGATACGGCTGCAATAAACAATGCAAACAACACACTGGCAAAAGAAAATGATGTTCCAAAGCCGGCAGTGCAGGATGCGTTACCCGGTAAAAAATTATTAGCAGCAGATACGAACCTGCCCAATAATGCAACTGTAAAAAGTAATAAGGTACAGCAGAAGGCGCTGAAAGAAATACCACAAAAACAAATAGCCATAGCTAAAATAGCTTCTGTAGTACAAAGCAAAAAACAGTTTACTACAAGCGATAAAAACCAGGAGCCCGATAATACCATTATTGCCACAAACGATAAAACTAATTTAAAAATACAGGAAAGCAGCAATACTAAAACCCTTACAGCATCTGTAACCAATAAACAAAAACCAGAGAGCTTAAATGTGCCCGAAGATAAAAATATAGATCCTGTACAAAACAGTTTTGCAAAAACATCCCTGCTGCAAAATGAAGAAAACAATGATAACCGGATATTTTTAATAGATGAAGAAAACGTATCCAAATCTAAAGCAGGGGCATTTTTTAAAAAGCTAAAAAGAACCGTAGCACGCAATACAAAAATAAAAACAGGCAACAGCCTCAAAATTGCAGGATTTGAATTTGCAGTAAAATAACCAACCATCATAAAAAATATAATCATGAAAAAGTTTACCCTTTTAATGGCCATTGTATTACTTGGCCACTACAGTAAAGCACAGGAAGACAGTGCTAAAATAAATGCAACGGTAGCAGATACATCTGCATACAGGGGTAAAAGCGATACCATACGTGTTGGCAATATTCTTATTATAAAAAGAAATAAAAAAAATAAAGATGGAGAAGAAAAAGGCACAGATATTACTATGGGCAGAAACAATAATGAAAGAAAAAAGAACGCTAAAGTAAGCACCAACTGGTGGGTAATGGATGTAGGTTTTTCTAACTACGATGATAAAACCAATTATGCCGCTACCGGTACTTACCTGGTAAACAAACCCGGCAGCCCTGCCTTCGGTACAGGCGATTTTAAACTACGTACAGGCAAAAGTATAAATGTAAATATCTGGTTTTTTATGCAGCGCCTAAGCCTTATAAAAAATTATGTAAACCTTAAATATGGTTTGGGTATTGAGTTAAATAACTACCGGTATAAAGCTGCACTTAGCTATAAAGAAAACGGCACTATTCCTTATACTGCCGGCACGCAAACCAGCAATGCATTTATATACAGGGATTCTATTGCGTTTAGTAAAAATAAGCTGGCAGCAGATTATTTAACCATACCCTTTATGATAAATTTTAACAGCAACCCTTACGCCAGTAAAAAAGGAATTAGTGTAAGCCTGGGTGCAAGTGCGGGCTACCTTTACAGCCAGCGCAACAAACAAAAAAGTGCTGAGCGGGGTAAGCATAAAAACAAAGGAGAGTATGATATGGAAAAACTTAAACTTTCTTATATAGCAGAGCTTGGCCTTGGCCCTGTAAGATTGTATGGCAGTTACAGCCCAAAATCGATGTATGAAAAAGGACTTGATATGCGGCCATATACTGTAGGCTTCAGGTTTAGCAATTGGTAAAAATATTCTTCTCTCATGCCTTCGTTTGCAATGAAATTTATTTTCAAAAGCAGGCGAAGATTTTTTTATACTATTTTGCATGCATGCAACCTGTACTTTCTTTTTCAGGATTAATTATTCCTTTTGCGGCCAAAATTAAAACCATTACTACTGCTGGTTTGCCCATGAGCGATTACAGCAAAAGATACCTTGATCATTTACTGGCTCACCATATTTATTACCTTAATATTTATGCGCATGTGCTGGACAATGTGGTACAGCACTCGGCTAAAATGCCACAGCATATAACCCTTGTAGATTATGGCGCAGGCAACGGGCTGCTGGGTATTTTTGCAAAATACTGTGGCTTTAAAAAAATATTTATTTGCGATACGGATGCTCTTTTTACAGATGCATCTAAAATACTTGCTGCACAATTAAATATTTACATAGATAAATTTATAACCGGCGATATAGAAACACTGCAGCAGGCTGTGGCTAACCAAACCATAGATGCAGTGGCCGGCACCGATGTAATTGAACATATTTATAACCTGGATGTTTTTTTTGCAGGCATAAAAAAAATGAACCCCGCAATGATTACTGTTTTTACTACAGCATCTAACCCACATAATTTTATTAAAACCCGGCATTTAAAAAAGCTGCAGTTAAAAGACGAACTGCAGGGGAGCAGCCCGGATGATTTTATTTTGGCTGGTTCCGAAAAGCATAATTCTTTTATTAAAATGAGAGAAAAAATTATCGCACAGAATTTTCCGCAATTACTCTCTGAAGATTTATTGAGCCTTTCAAAAAACACCCGTGGATTATATTATCCGGATATCATAACAGCCGTACAAAAATTTGTGCAAACAGGCCAAATGCCAACGCCCGATGAAGCCTCAAAAAATACCTGTAACCCCACCAGCGGCAGCTGGACAGAACGGATACTTTCTATAAACCAGTACCAGGCTATTTATGCAGCACAGGGCTATAGGCTACAGGTAAACAACGGATTTTACAACGCCTTTACTCCGGGCATTAAAAAGTATGTAAACGGCTTACTTAACATTATTGTAAAAATAACAGGTAAAACTGCGGCACCTTTTATAACGTTAATTGGCTACAGGCAAGGGTAAATTCACTATACAATGTTAATATTATCCACATGCATAAAATAATAGATGGTGGCATAGCGTTTGTCATTTAAAGCACAAATCTTTTTTAAAAAATGAAATACCGTTTTTTTATCTCCACCTCTTCTGCTTTTTGTTCACTCGTTTTATTAATGGCATTTGTGCCTTCCCCAACTACTGATCCGGGGCAGATGAAAAAACCAGCCGCCAAATCTGCTTATCGCATTATCAGCAACCCCTATTATATTATTGTAGATAAAAGCGATTACGAATTAAAAGTGTATGACGATGAAGGATGGTATGCTACTTACCCGATAGTTTTTGGCAGCAGAGACCTTAGCGATAAAATGCGTGAAGGCGATAAACGCACACCCACCGGCAGATTTAAAGTGGTGTTGAAAAAAATACATCCCAAGTGGGGGCCGGAGTTAATGCTGGATTATCCCACACCCGAAAGCGTACGCCGTTTTAACGATAGAAAACAAAAAGGCCTTATACCCAAAACTGCACGCATAGGCGATGGCATTGCCATACATGCCACCCGGCCCGAAGAAGAATGGACCGTAGATAATTTTTACAACTGGACCGATGGTTGTGTTTCTGTAAAATATTCGGAGATGAAAGATTTGTTTACGTACATACCGGTAGGCACGCCGGTTACCATTCAGCCGTAAAAACTTAGCAAGTCTTTTGGTAATACCTCAATGATCTCTTTTGTAAGAAAAATAATTTTTCGCCGTTGGTAGCGGTGATTTTTTTTGAACTAAACTGCAAAATAACTTTGTAGCTGCATTGTCAGCCATTCCTGAGAGCAATAAAAGGTATAGCCCATTCTATACGAATTCTTATTTTTAATAGTTTAAGTAACCATTTTAAAAAGATTAAGGTTTAAAATTTTTTTATCCCCCGTACTATTAAATAACCAAAACCCCACTCTTAAATATTCTTACATTAGTAGCATGAAAAATTTATACGATAACCATGCACATATTTACGAAGCCATGTACAGCAGTTTTATGAACTATCCTGCAGAGTATACATATTATCATAAAATATTGCAGCAGTATAAATGCACATCCCTTTTAGAAATTGGTTGCGGAGCCGGAAACCTTGCAGCACTGCTGCTGCAGCACCCGTACAATTACATTGGGTTAGACAGCAGCGAAGCTATGCTGCAGCGGGCCAGGAAAAAATTGCCGGCGCAATTTTTTATTAAAGGGAAAATGCAGCAATTTAAACTGCCGCATAAAGTGGAGGCCTGCATTTTTACAGGCCGCACCAGCAGCTACCTGCAAACCAACCGGGATATTATAAAAACACTGGCCTGTATTTATGAAAATTTACAGGCAGGAGGCATTATTGTTTTTGATATTATTAATGCCAGTACTTTTATTAAAATGATAGCAGGTAATAAAACCTATATTCATGAAGCCGGTTTTGAAGGCAGGCAATATTACCGGGAAAGCAAATGGATAAATAATCCCAAACAGTTGTGGGCCTTTAACTGGTTTTCTACCTATTACCAAAAACTGGCCGGCACAAAAAAGAAAAAACTGTTTGAAGATAACTCCACCATAAGGGCATTTAGTAAAGATGATATGCAGTTATTTTTAGAGCTGGCTGGTTTTACGGTATTAAAAATTTTGCCCAAAGCTTCTTATGCTTTTGATACGCTTGTTTTTATTGCAAAAAAGTAAATGATTAAAATTACATGGTATATCGATTTACAGTAGCAGTAGCTAAAAAATAATTTACTGTTGTGTTATCAGCCTTTCAAACCAGATTGTTTTTCGTCAATCACCATCGTATCTGTCCACTTATCCTGCCAGGGAATGCAGGGATTGCCCAGTGCACTAAAAACACAAAAAGGAACAGCCCTGCTAAACCCCCTGGATAATGCTGTGCTTATTGAAATTGCGCTGCCATCAAGATTTACAGCACGGGTACCGGTTATTAATTTGCCCAAAGATTTTCCTTTAAAAATGGCTTCTACCGCAAACATATAAATGGCATAAAGCACTAGAGTAATTATCCTGTCTGCAAAATTAAATCCCGAAGGTTCATTGTCTATCCACTCCATAGAAGAAGGAGATAGCAGTACAATTAATACCCCCAATCCAATAGCCAGTGCATAAAATAAAACAAGGTCTAT
>JAYVGA010000298.1:0-25750 GCA_043772635.1 Chitinophagaceae bacterium | reverse complement strand
AAATTGCTTGCCGTAAAATCTGCATTCAGCAATCCTTCCAGCAATAAAGAATCCTGGTTAAATGCAGCAGTAATTGTACTGAGTTTAAAATCATCTATAGCTACCTGCAGCGGAGCATTAAATAATGAACCGGTACTGGCTATAGAAATTTTTTGCTGGTTATTGCTGATGTCAAAATCGCTTACATTAAATCCCTGGGCCGATGTGCGTATCCAGTTCTTATCATTCACACTCCATTGCTTATAATTTAATGTGAGCGCATCTTTTAATTTTATATCATAACCATTGGTACTTTTATTTTGATTGGCAATTACGGCCAGCGCAAACTGTTCTGCATTTTTATTATCTTTTGTATTTACAGATGCAGAAAGATTATTATCTGCAAAACCTGCTTTTACCAAAGCATCGTACAACAAAATATTTCCGGCCTTAATCGTATCAGCATTTAATACCAGCAGTAAAGAATCGGCAGTGCCATTAACTGTTGCGGCAAGATTGTAAATTTTATTGGTGCCTATCTGCATATCCTGTGCTGTAATATTTCCTTTTACGGCACTATCTTTATCTATGTTGGTTATGGTGAAATTTGCACCCGCATTATTAAAAGAAAGATCCTGCACAAATGTTTGGTAAATATCATTGGGCTTTATTGCAAGGCTGGCAACAATAGTTCCCATAGGAGCTTTGGGCACAGGTGCACTGTTTGGTGCGGTTATATACCTGGCTGTTACTTCCTGCAAAAGCCCTGGCATTTGCTGGTAATTAAGATTGCTTGCTACTGCTGCATCGGCCAGTGAGCTGGTTAAATTAATGATGGTAGAATCGTTTCTTACAAAAGCCAGCAGCAGGGCACTATCTGCAAATATTTTTTTGCCGCCGGTAATTACTAATGTGCTGTCTAAGCGTACAAATGCATCAAGGTTTAGCGGGGTAGAATTTTTTAGATCAATACTGGCAAGTGTACTTATCTGCAGGCTGTCTTTTGCAAAACCCAAAGCAAACAAATCTGCTTTTTTAATATTTACAAAAGCGTCTACTGATGGATACGCTGTTTTAATATTGGCTTTGCCTTTTGTATTTACCTGCAGCAACACATCGTTTACAGATGCAACAAATGTGGCAAGGCCATTTACCAGCAGGGCATTTAATTTTATATTATGAAATACATTTTGCTGCAGCCGGAAAGAGCTTATACTGGCGGTAGTTTTTATGGTATTTTTTTTAACATCAAAACCATTGCTTCCTTTGGCTGCAATAACTCCTGTTATTTTACCAAGATCAGCATCTTTAAAAATCCATTTCCCTGTTTCAAGATTGGCAGCATTAATAACCAGATCATACTGCATTTTAGCAGGGTTTTTAAAATTAATAACGCTGCCTTTTGCCGTGGCTTTGCCAAATGCAGAAGATATATTAATATTTGTTTGCAGGCGGTTCATATTGCCGGCTAACAAACCTGTTACAGAAAATACCTGCGGCAGATTTATGGGTTGTTTATTATTAATTAAAAATGGCTGAATAAAATCTTTGGGTGCAACAAGATTTATAATGTTTAGATTATACGATAAATTTTGCGGATCATTTAAGTTACCTACTGCACCTGCTGTATGCAATGCGAAACCACGGCCACTGGCAGAGCGTATATTTAAATCATTTATTACTAAACGCCTGGCATTGCCCAGCAGGTTAGCATTAATGTAAAGATCGCCCAGGGCATTTATTTGCTTTTTATATTTTGCGGTAACACTTTCTGCCAGCATTTCTAAATCTTTTTTTGAAATAATGGTATTGGTAACAATAATATTATTTAGCGGAAGGCTGGCAGGAACACTGCTATTATTGGTAAAAGATAATGGGTAAACCATTGCATTGGCCTGCAAAACAGAACTGGGTGTTTTTACATAGAGATTTTTTATTTCTATATTTCCGCTATCCACTTTTACAAATCCTTTAGCACTGTCCAATGCAAAACCACTTTTATCTTTAAACGAAAAACGCTGTATGGTAGATTGCAATGCGTCACTTATATAACTGCTTTTTACGGCATTAAACTGCAGATCGGTTATGGCAAGATGTCCATAATCCAACCCTTTTGTTTTGGCTGGTGCCAGGATATTATTATAAATAATGCGGTTGTTGTTAAGGTCTATATCATCCACTATAATACCAAGCTCTTCTATTTTTATAGTGGTATCACTTAGGGATGATACCTGCTTTTTTACAGCAATTTCATGATCAAACTGAATGCTGGAATTTATTAACTGCAAATATTTTCCCTTTAGAGTTTTTCTGTTTGCCTGGTTATTAAATCCTATAAGCTGCAGCTGCCCTATGCTGTTTGCAGTTTTTGTTTTATTGCTTTCATCTTCAAAAGAAATAAAACTATTTTTTATTAAAAGGGTATCTGCTTTTACAGATGGCCATATTACGGGAGATTTTGAGGTACTGCTGGTATCGGCCCATTTATTCTGCAGCAGTAACTGAAACCTCAGCTCATCTGCATATAAATTTTCTATATCAAAACTCATGGTATTAAGATCAAGGTTTTTTAACCGCAGATCAAAATCTTTTACACTCATACGGGTATAACTGCCGGTTTGATTATCCAGCATATTAAACCGTACTTGTTTTAATATGAGTTCGTTTAAAGAAAGATCAATTAGTGTGGTGTCTTTGCTGATGGTTTTTTCCGATTTGCTTTTAAATGCATCTACAATAAACTGGTAATTAAAAACACTGTCGGTTTCCTGCTTTACCAGATTTACATACATATTATCCAGCAAAATTTTATCTACCTGGTATTTTCCTTTAAGCAGTTGCAGCATGGCCACATCTGCCTTTATACGGCTGCCAAAGAGAAGCGTATCCTTGCGCTTGTCTCTCATTAAAACACCGTTAAGCTCTACCCATGTGGGCAGGCTGTAATCTATAGAACCAATTAAAAATTGGGTATTGGTTTTTGTAGAAACGTATGCCTGTATTTTTTTACGGATAATATTTTTTGCCCATCCTGTTTGCAATAACAGGAATGCAACAAGAAGTAAAGAAATGATGCCTGCAATAAAATAAAGAAACCGCCTTACCCATTTGTTCATATACCATGATATTATAGAAAACCGTACCGGAATTAATGCAAAGTATTTAGCGGGTTACAGGCCACATTAAAATACAAATGAGTAATATATTCTACAGGTAAATATTTCTATTACGTAAAACAAATACCCTAATCATAAATCAAAAATTAATATTGACGGCTGTTTTTTATTGGCACGAAATTTTGCTTTAAATATTTTAAATATTAAATACTATGTCTGCAATAAAAAAACCTATCCCTTCAACTGATGTTGATAAAAACACCCATTTAGGTTACAACGAAAAAAATCCTGCACAGCCTCAAGGCTCTTTTAAAGCAGACTCTATGGAAACAAAACCTGCTGCTGCAAAAAAAGGTATCCCATCATCTATAAGAAAAAAGAAAAAATTAATTTAAACGCTCTGCAATATTCTAAAAAAATTTTTAAAACAAACAGGCATCTCTTTATGAAATGCCCTGTTGTTTTTAGTAATTCAATTATTATACTTTTTTAAAAAGAAGCTGGTTGGTCAAGTGCCTGATCCTGCCTGTCTTCCATGGGTACTTTTTTAATAAAATCATCGTATCCATCTGCATTATTACTTTGTGCACCAAAGCTATCAATGCTGTAACCTATCAATCCGTCGTTGGCCTGTATAAGGTATAATATTGCAGAATCTGAAGGATCTGATTCTCCTTCAAAACGGTATGTTTTAATAATGGTAAGATCTTCTGGCTGATAAATTTTTGTACTGTTGGCGGTAAAACCTTCTTCTGTCATGGTAAACTCATTATCCTGGCGTTTAAGACGTAAAGTTTCCAACACGCTGGACAAGGTGGTCATATGTACTTTTTCCATAAGGGAATATTTTTTGAAAGTGAATAATTTTATTTTGAATAAATGATAAAACAATAATAATGCCTGATAGCTGGCATGAAATTGCGGGTATGTTATGAATTGTGAATGGTCAATGTTGACTCATCTCAATTGACAATTGACCATTCACCATTGACAAAAATTTTTTTATGAATTTAACAGAATCCCTTCAGCAACATTTTGGGTATAAGCCATTGCAAAAAATAGATCCTGACACACAGGAAGTAAAACCGGGCAGGGGTTTGCCACTTGAACAAAGATTTAGCCAGGCTGTTATACCAGTAGTATTAACCGGCATACGCCGTTTTACCAGCACAGATGAAGGAGCAAAGGAAATTTTGCTTGCAGAAAATGATACAGATTGGGTAAGTAAATTATTCCCCGGCCATGGGGCAGAAATTGTTGTAAAAGTAGCAGCATACGGTGGCCATTCTCAAAAAAATACTTATGCTAAATTAAATGAAGTTGCAGATAAAGCAGTATTGCTTATAAAGCAGGCTGTAGAACCGGATAATAAAATAATAGCCGTAAAAAAAATAATGGAAGCAGAAATAAGCAGGGTGCTTACTTACCTGCCTGCATCTTTGCACCTTGGTAAGGTTTTAGATGAAAACACTATAGACGACCGTACCAAACAAAATGGAAGGTCCGGTTAGCAGCCTTATTAATGCCATTGGTTCTGCATTTTCCAATGCAGATGAAGATATAAAAAAAGAAAGACCATAATACTTACTGGTTTCCACAAAAGATAAAAGGCCGATGAGGCCTTTTATTATTTTACAAGTTTATGTAAATGGTATTATTTTAAAAAGTTATTTGTCATAGGTCAATGGTTATTAGCTAATGCAATAAATTTATAACCATCTGTACTAAAGTATTTACGATTCACCTTTGACCTTTGACTTTTGACTGTAAATACCTTCAAATACATCAAACCCCATTCCGGCTTTCTTCAAAAGCCTTTATTTTATTATACAATGTTTTGCGGTCTATATTTAATTTTTCTGCTGCTTTGCTTTTATTATACTTTACTTCTTTTAATACATTCATAATGGTTTCGTACTCTGCCTGTATAGATGCTCCCTTTAATCCTCCCAATTCTGTTTGCGGGTGTATAGTGGGTGCAACAGATGCTGGCTGCGCAGGAATAAAAGAAACTGTTTGCTGCATTATGCCTCCAATAATTTCCCAGGGCAATACATTACTGTTTATTTTTCCGGCGGTAGTGAGCAAGCCGGCACGGCGTATTACATTTCTAAATTCCCGCAGGTTACCCGGCCAGCTGTAGTTTAAAAATAACTGCAGCACTTCATCTTCAAAACCGCTAAACTGTTTATTTAATTCTGCAGAAACTTTTTTAAGAAAAAAGTTGGCAAATAAAATTATATCTTCTTTACGTTCCCTTAAAGGAGGTATAGCAATAGAAAACTCATTAAAACGATGGTATAAATCTTCCCTAAACTTTCCTTCCCTGTAAGCCTCCTGCAGGTTTTCGTTTGATGCTACCAAAACCCTTACGTCGGTAGTGAGGTCTTTATTGCCTCCCACTTTTTTATATTTTCTTTCCTGTATTACCCTTAGCAATGTCGCCTGCACATCAAGCGGAAGATTGGCTACTTCATCTAAAAATAATGTGCCGCCGTTAGCCACTTCAAATATTCCTTCCTTATCGGTAAGTGCACCGGTAAAAGATCCTTTTACATGGCCAAACAATTCGCTCCCGGCCAGCTCTCTTGATAAAGTGCCACAGTCTACAGCAATAAAAGGTTTATCGTGTCTGTGGCTTTTTTCATGAATGGTTTTTGCCATTACTTCTTTGCCTGTTCCACTCTCGCCATATAATATTACACTGTAGTTTGTAGGCGCCACCAGTTCTATCTGCTGGTAAAGAGCAAGTGTTTGTGGCGATGTACCTACCATAAACTCACCATCTGCAGATGTAAAACCTTTTTTGCCTTCTGCATTAGTGTATTGTGCAGGAGCCGATGAGCCGGCATTGGCGGATGGAGACAACCGCTCATTTAATCCTTTATTAATTACATTAACTACTTCTTCGGGTATTAAGGGTTTTGTTATATAATCAAATGCACCCTGGCGCATAACATCTACCGCCATTTTAATATCAGAATAACCGGTAATAATAATAACTACAGCAGCGGGGTTTATTTTTTTTAACTCTGTTAAAACATCCCGTCCATCTATATCCCCCAGCCGGAAATCGCAAAGCACTACATCAAAATTTCTTTCTCTAAATTTTGCTAATCCTTTATTTCCTGTGAAAGCAGTGTCTGTTTCAAAACCTTTTCGTTGTAAAAAACGGCTTAACAAATTACACATGTCCATATCATCATCAATAATCAGAATTTGCCTCATAATAAGTAGAATTTGTCTATTAAATTAGTTTAAAAATATGAATCTTTAAAATGTTAACGGTAATATTTTCTACATTATAAGGAACATAGTACCGTTTGTGATGTAATTATTTAGCAATATTATGCAAATGCAATGCCTTTTCTTGCAAAGGGTAATGGTTATACCCAACACATTTCATTGGCAGAAATTTTGATGTTATACAATTAATAACAAACAACCTATGTACCATGAAAACATACTTAAAATTAGATGTAAATATGAACAAAATATTAATAGTTGATGACGAGGTGGACATCTGCTATTTTTTATCCTTAAACCTTAAAAAAAATAATTTTTCAGCTTCCTATGTTAACTCATTGGTAGAAGCTAAAAAAGCTATTGTGTCTCAACATCCTGATATTTTATTACTGGATAATCATTTACCCGATGGTTTAGGAGTTGATTTTGCACATGAGGTAAAAGAGGTACACCCCGAAATTAAAATAGTAATGATAACCGCCCACGATACTCCTTACGATAGAATAAAGGCAAATAAAAACGGTATTGACTATTTTTTATCAAAGCCTTTTATGATAAATGATGTTTTTAAAGCCATTGAATTTGTTAAGGATAAAGTATAGTTTATATAAACTATTCGTTTTTAAATATTAAAACCTATTGTAGAATACTTTCTACAACATGTATATTTGATTATACAATATCCAGCAAAACTATAAAACTTGTTCCTTCTCCCGCCTTGCTTCTTACACTTATATTTCCTTTATGATTTAATATAATATTCTGTGTATTGGTAAGCCCTAAACCATTTCCGTTTGGCTTATTGGTAAAATAAGGCTCAAATAATTTTGATACAGAATCTTCATCCAGTCCACTACCTGTATCGTTAAATATAATTACGCACTGATTTTTCTCCTTTTTTGTTTCTATGGTAAGGGTTGCATTTTCTTTTCCCTCCATAGCTTCCAGTGCATTAATAATAATATTTAAAAATGCTATTTTAATTTTTTCCTTATCTACAGAGATATCACAAATATCATTACTATACTTTTTAATAAGGATGATATTGTTTAATAAAATCCTGTCATTTGCCTGTTCTAATGCTTCGTTAAGTAAGTTGTTAATAGATACCTTTTCATAATTTAATTCAGAAAATTTGGTAGAGTTCAGCAGATCAGATATGAGCAGGTTTATGCGGTTGCTGTTCCGGTTTATCATTTCAAAAAGAAAAGTGGTGTTTTCACCGGCGGGCATTTCGGAGCTTAGCTGATCTGTAGCCAGGTTTATATTAGTAAGGGGGTTCCTTATTTCGTGAGCAATAGTACGGGCAATGCGGCCCGTGGCTGCAAATTTTTCTATGCTGCGCATTTGTATCAGCTCTTTGTTTGCGGCAGCAAGTTTATTAATCTGGTTATTTAATTCATCCTGGTAGTCTCTTACTTTTTTTTCTGCCAGCATGCGTTCTTTATTTTCTTTTATATGAGATGAAAAACCAAATACCACCAAAAAAAATGCAATAATGATAGAAGCAATTACAATACTGTTTAATGCATCGCTGGTTGTAATAACTTCCTGGTTTCTTCTTTCCAGTAATTTTCCTTCCTCTTTCTGCATTTTGTTTACATCCATTCTTACCAGGTCCATAACTTCTTTTCCCATTTTAAAACTGTCAAGTAACAAAGGCGTTAATACGCCGTTATTACTGTTAAAAGATTTAATATTATTATCTATAAACGCAAATCTCAGCTTAACATTATTGCTGATATTATTGAGTAACTGAGTCTGCTCCTGATTATCTTTAACCAATTCCTTTAGTACTCTGCAAACAGAATCTGCTCCTCTCCCTGATCCAAAATATGGATCTAAAAAGTTTATATTATTAGTAGCTACATACCCTCTTGATCCTGTTTCGCCATCTTTTACCTGAGATAACATTGCCTCCAGGCCGGTAATAATTTTATTGGTATGATCTACCCTGTTTGCATTATTCATCAACTTTTGATTGGTATAATAAGTAAGCAAAAAAGATATGAGCAGTAAAAAAAATGCTGCAATATACCCGGCTCTTAGCCGTCCTTCATATTGTATGTTTTGTAATAACGTTCTCACAATAAGTATTTAAAATTATCTACGCCATTTCTTTCTAAATGTATTTACAATCTTTCAAAAGAAAAAAGTTTTGCATCCACATTTGTATTACCGGTAATTGATGCTGTTATCATTTCTGCAGCTATAAGGCTAAAAGTAATACCGTTTCCGCCAAAGCCCAATGCAAAATAACTGTTGGGCAGTTTTTTATAATTTCCTATAAACGGCAACCCATCTTTTGTAGAACCAAATGTTCCTGCCCAGCTAAATTCCGGTTTAAAAGGGATATCCATAAAAAGTTTTTTAAAATCTTTTACTAGGTTGCGGCTTTTTACTGCCAAACGTTTATCTCTTTTTTGGGGGTCGTAAAAGTTATCATCTCTGCCACCAACCAATATCCGGTTATCGGGTGTGGTGCGTATGTACAGGTAGGGATCGGCGGTATTCCATATTAACATATTCTCACTCCAAAAAAGTTTTTTTGCATTTAATACTTCGCTTATAACAGCATAGGTAGATTGTAGTTTTACAATTGGTTTATCTATATACTTTACCGCTTCGTAACCCGTAGCATATACCAGTTTGTTTGCTTTAATGGTAAACCCATCCTTGGTTTGCAACAGCACGCCATTTTTTTTGTGCTCTATATGGGTTACTTCGGTTCTGTCATATACTTCCAACCCTTTTTTTAAACCATACCTGTGCAATGCATGCGTAAACATATACGCATTTGTTTGAGCACCGCTTGCAGAGAGGATAGCGGCTGTTGCTCTGAAACCGGTTTTGGCAAATACTTTATCTGAGGTTAGCCACTTTACATTAAAGCCTGCTTTTTTCCGCATGTAAAATTCCTGGTGCAGCATATCTGCATCTTTTGCCGCAGCAGCAAAGAAAAAACTTTTTTTACGCTGAATATCTTTAAAGCCAATTGTGCGTGCTATTACAAAAAGTTTATCTATAGCTTCTTCGCAAAGTTTATAACTTCTTATGGCTTGTGCTTCTCCAATTTGCTTTGCAAGTTTATGCAGGGGAATATCTATTTCGTACTGCAGCAATGAAGTACTGGCGCAAGTGCTGCCCAGCCCAATACTTCTTGCATCTATTATCATACAGGATATACCTGCTTTAAGCAAATGGTATGCTGTTAGTGCGCCCGAAATACCCCCTCCCATTATTATTACATCTGCTTTTTTATTAGCCTGCAGTTTTGGATACTCTGCAACTAACCCATTTTTTACAAGTGAGTACGGGTATCCTGATTTTAAAATCATTTTTGCCGGGGTTATACTAATTTCAAAAATTACAATTACTTAATGATGGTGAATGGTCAGTGGTCAATCAATTTCGTTTACTTAAGAAAAAATGTTCAATAATCAATTTTCAATGCTCAATTTTCAATTATAAAAGGCAGGTGCATTTTCATTGAAAATTTTTTGTTGAGCATTCAATATTGAGCATTATTTCTTTCTACATTTTAAGTCAACGACATTAATGGTGAATGGTCAACAAGTCATTAGTCATTGTGAATGCGATAAATTTGTAGCTACCTGTCCCTGCGCTAAAATTGACCATTGACGATTAACCATTGACAAATAAAAACCTGCTAATTAAAATATCTTCTCAACGTCCATGCAAGGGTTTCATGTTCTCTTAAAAGATCTGTTAAGAAATCGGCTGTGCCTTTGTCTTCAAATTTTTCTTCGCTGTCGTTTATATTTTTTCTGAGCTGCACAATAATACTTTCATTATCTGCGAGAAGCTCTTTTAGCATTTCCTCTTGTGTTGGATATTTTCCAGGGCTTTCTTTTAAAGATGTTTTATTTAAAAACTCCTGCATAGTGCCTGGTGTTTTAGCGCCCATTTTATTAATCCTTTCGGCAATCTCATCAATAGATTGTTCCAGTTTGGTATAATGATCTTCAAAGAGTTTATGCAATTCCATAAAACTATTTCCGCTCACGTTCCAGTGAAATTTACGGGTTTTAGTGTACAGCACCATAGCATCTGCCAATACATTGGTGAGCATATTGGTAAGACCGTTTAAGTTTTTTGCAGATAACCCAATGTTTGCTTTCATTTTAAATATTTATATGAATATGAATAAACAGAGGGCAATATTTATTCCAGTCCTTTACAATCATAAGTATTAA
Source organism: Chitinophagaceae bacterium (assembly GCA_043772635.1). GTDB lineage: Bacteria > Bacteroidota > Bacteroidia > Chitinophagales > Chitinophagaceae > Ferruginibacter. The sequence goes on along the minus strand of JAYVGA010000298.1, from coordinate 15,192 downwards.
ATACTTCTTCCCGAGTTGGTGAAATTACTCTACAATGTATGGGTGTTATCCACATATTTTTAGTATAAAAAAATACGGCACAGCATTTTCATTAAAGCAACAACAAGAATTAAATTATTCATCCCTAAAATTTATACTTATGTTACGCTGGACAGTTACCTTTCTTATTGTTGCCGTTGTTGCTGCAATATTTGGATTTGGTGGTATAGCCGCAGGCGCCGCCTCTATAGCCAAAATTCTTTTCTTTATATTTCTTGTATTATTTGTATTGTCTTTACTGTTTGGAAAATCTTTTGACAGATCTTAAGATAATCGTTTTTCTTTTTGCCCGTTTTTACCCCCTTATGAAAATGTTTTAAAGCACCGTTTATTTAAAGACTATCTCTTTAAAAGCTTTGCTGAGAAGACAGAAAACTTTTTATTTATTTTAAAAATTAAAATTATGAGTAACACAAAAACAATGTTGGGCTTTATTGCAGGAGCGGCAGTAGGAGCGCTTGCAGGAGTTCTTTTAGCCCCTGAAAAAGGTTCAGAAACAAGAAAAAGAATAAATGAAAAAACCGGTGAACTGGCAGATTCTGTAAAAAATTCTTTTGGAGATTTTATTGACCAGGTTAAAAATTCTTATGCTAAGGCAGAAGGAACAGCAGAAGAATTGGAGAGCAAAGCCAGGGCTAAAATGAATAATATTAAAGCTGACGTGAAAAGCAGTATGGATAATTCCTTATCATAATTTTTATATTAAGTAACCAGTCAGCATTATGCGTGGGCTGGTTACTTAATTTCCTATTTGAGAAAAAATCTTTGCGGTCTTTAGTAATTTAATAATAAACCAAATTATTTTGTAATTAATAATTTGGTTTTGCATTTTAAATAATGGGGGAATCAAAAAGTATTTTAAATTAATAATACAATCATACCTGTTATACCTGGTGCCGCAAATATTAAATAAATATTACAGTATTTAATCAACCACCCTTTTGCATTACTAAATTTTTAAAAACAAAAGTTGTAGTTTTTTAAAAAAATTTCCTTTGCAACTCTATCAGCGTTATTCCTTTTCTTATCCCCCTTATTAATCTTGCACATGGATAATTTTAATGAACGCCTGCGGCAGATATTATTACTGGTGATTCTTATTTTATTAAGTTACCTGTGCATAACAGAGCTGGCCCTGTTTATGCCGGGCTTGCTGGGTGCCATTACTTTGTATATTCTTAGCCGGGCAAAATACTTTCAACTGGTATATAATAAAAAAAGAAAAAAAGGCAGGATGGCGGGTATGTATATTTTATATTACCTCCTCATTTTAGGCGTTCCTATTACGCTTGCAGTAATGCTTATCAGCCCTAAAATAAATACATTTTTAGAAAATCCTGCTGCCATGCTTGCCGCAGCAAAAAATTCTGCTATGGAAGTGCAGCAAAAAATAGGCTTTACCATCATTTCAGAAAAAACGCTCAACAGTTCTCTAGATAAAGTTTCTGCCTTTATCCCTACTTTGGTAAACAGTACACTAAATATTATTACCAACCTGGCAGTAATGTTATTTGTGTTGTATTACATGTTATACAACGGCAAAGAAATGGAACGGTATCTTAACCGCATCATACCCCTGCGGCAGGAAAATATTAATATGCTGGCTTCAGAAACAAAAACTATGGTAAGGGCTAATGCGCTGGGCATACCTATGATTTCTATTATTCAGGGCGTAGTAGCCACCATTGGTTATTTTATTTTTGGGGTTAAAGACTGGGGCCTGTGGGGATTTGTAACCGGTGTTTTTGCGTTTTTCCCTGTGGTGGGCACCATGGTAGTTTGGGTGCCGCTGGTGTTGTATATGTATGCTACCGGCAGCAACTGGCAGGCTACGGCTTTATTAATTTACAGCCTCCTTGTTACCGGTAATGTAGATTATATTGCCAGGGTAACATTGCTAAAAAGAATGGGCAATGTTCACCCCGTAATTACCATCCTTGGTGTAATTATTGGCCTGGGATTATTTGGTTTTATCGGTCTTGTATTTGGCCCGCTCCTGCTCAATTATTTAATTGTACTTTTTGAAATTTACAGTAATGAATTTGTAGAAAATAAAACTAATGGAAATGCAGTTTAAGCATTGCAATATTTTCTTCTCAATAACAAAAATGACGCAACATAAATGTTGCGTCATTTTTCTTTTAAAACAACCCTCGTTTTAATTATTTCTTCCCCTTATTTTATCAAATACTGAGGTTCCCTTGTTAGTATTACCGTTACGGTCCGTACTCCCCCTGTTGGCCCAGGTATTATTATCTACCCTTTGGCCATTGGCTCTGTAACTTACACTTGTATTTCCTCCAAATATTCCACTGCGCCTAAAACTGGCCGTCCAAACACCACGGTCTTTGCTCCAGTTTACGTTTGTAGCGTTTGGATAATCTCTGTAAAACGCATCCCTAACTTTGCGGGGCGCATTGCTGGTATTTTGGTTATTGTTATTCCAGCTTCCGTTATCCCGTCTGTCATTGCTTCTCCGCTCATCATCCCTCCAGTCTTCATCTCTGTCCCTGTTGTTATCATCATTACGCCACTGGCCGTTGTGGTCATCATCGTCTTTATCTTTTTTGTTATGCTTTTTTTCGTGTTTTTGCTTTTTGTTTTTTCCGTTACCATGATTGCCCTGGGCAATAGCACCAAAGCTAAAAGCTGCTGCGAGAAATAAGAATAATAATTTTTTCATGTTATGAGGTTTTAATTACAGCCATAGTTGTCAAAATCATGCCACCGGTAATAATTATTCTTTAAGTTTTGCTAAAGAAAAATAAATGCATTTTTATTGGCTATCTTTTAACTAAAAAACAGGTTTATAAATTTGCATGCATTTATTTAAGCAGCAATTTGGCAAATTTATTCAGTTCCTCTTTTTCTAAAACTGCTAAAAATTCCCTGTTATCTAATTTCATTTTTAAAAAAAGTACTCTTTTATGAGCAGGGTATTTTTGCAAAATGGCATTGATGAGCGCTATACTGTTTTCATCTTTATGTTCCGTTAATGCATTAACTGCCGGGGCCGATCTGTAATTGGTATGTTTTTTTAAAATAATGGCTTCCAGTGTGGCAAGTTTTCCGGGCGGGGCATTGGTAAATTTTGTGGCTTTGCCCAGCAAGCCTTCCAGTTGTTTTTTGCTCAGGCCGCCCCGCTCCTGGTATTGCTGCAGGAGGCTTTTACAAAAAATATCTTCGGGTCTTTCCTTTATTACTGCTTTCAGCAGGTCGGCAATAATATCAATATCGGGGTTAATGCGGTGCATAATTTTTATTTACCCAATTGTGCTTTGTAGCGTGCAATGGTATTTTGAGCTTCTATAAGTTTTAATTTAATAGCATGCAGTTCCGGCTGTGTTACCTGCAGCTGCTGTTCTGTTTCTTCATTACTTTTTTGTAAAAGCAAAATATCTTCGTCCTGCCTTTTATTAAGTGCCTCTGCCAGCTGTAATTTTTTTATGAGATTTGCTTCACTGGTTTCTCTTAACTGGTAAATGGCCATATTTTCTTTCCGCAGTGTCTCCTTCATCAGCTTTTCGCTTTCTAAAAAACCAGTAGTGCTCTTCAATTCTTTTTTTAGCCTGGCAATAACCACCAACTGGATAATAAATGCCACTAAAAATCCTGCAGCAAAACAGGCTCCCGCAATTATATATGTTTGTGTCAAATGTTATATGTTTAATTTGAAGCTGCAAAATATTTCATTTGTAAAAGAAATGCAGCATCTATTTTAATTTTATTTGCAGGTATGGGTATTTTTGGGTGCGTTTTTAAATTGGCTACATGGCCTGACTGTAAAAACAGCCTACACTGTTTTATTTTTAAACCCGCAAAAAATTAAACGCAAATACTTCAATATTAAAATACCTGAATTGCTCCTGCGGAGCATCCTGTTTATAGCTGCAAAATCTATAAGAGTATCCGGCTCCTGAGGAGCCACCTACAGTAAAGGCTACAAAATTACAGCGCAGCACATGTTCACAAAAAGCCGTTACAATTTAAAAAAATCAAACACACATTATTCATTAAACTATATTTGAAATTTTTCAGCAACGTGTTCAAACCTGCACGTTTCAGGTGGCTCCCCTGGAGCCGGAATTATTTATTATTCGTATACTATAAACAGGATGCTCCACAGGAGCATCATTGCATCCGTATTTTATGCTTACACAAAAAATGAGTAGGTTTGTTCACACTTAAAAATCGATTGTATCATGAAGAAATTATTTGTTACACTTGTGCTTGCCGCAAGTATTTTTAAAGCCCGGGCCGATGAAGGAATGTGGTTACCCATGCTGCTGGGCCAGCAGGTATATAACGATATGGTAAAAAAAGGATTAAAACTTACCAAAGAACAATTATACTCCATCAACAAATCGAGTATTAAAGATGCTATACTTATTTTTGGCGGTGGTTGTACCGGTGAAATTGTGAGCAACCAGGGCCTTATTTTTACCAATCACCACTGTGGCTACGATGCCATAGCCAGTGCCAGCAGTGTGCAAAATAATTACCTGCGGGATGGCTTTTACGCTTTTAATAAAGACCAGGAAATTAAATCTAATCTTACCGTACAGTTTTTAGACAAAATTGTAGATGTAACCAAAGAAGTAGAAGAAGGACTAAAAGGACTTGCCTGGGCCGACCGCATAAAAAAACTTCCGGATGTGTATAAAAGCATTATCGATAAAGTAGCCGATAAAGACAATGCCAAAGCCGGAAGAATTTACAGTATGTTTAAAGACAACCAGTACATCATGTATGTATATCAAACCTACAGAGATATACGCCTGGTGGGTGCACCGCCGGAGAGTGTGGGTAAATTTGGCGGAGATACCGATAACTGGGAATGGCCACGCCATACCGGGGACTTTTCTGTATTTAGAGTATATGCAGATAAAGATGGTAAGCCTGCAGATTACAGCAAAGACAACACGCCTTTTAAGCCCAAACATTTTTTACCCGTAAGCCTTAAAGGAATTAAAAATGGCGACTATGCCATGATTTACGGATACCCGGGCGGTACCAACCGCTACGAAACCAGCTATGGTATTAAATTAAAAAATGAAGTGGATAATCCTGCACTGGTATCGCTTAGAGATATGCGTTTAAAAAACATGTATGCGCAAATGATTAAAGACCCGGCAGTAAAACTAAAGCTGGCTTCCAACTATGCAGGCGTGGCCAACTACTGGAAATTTTTTGATGGTGAAACCAAACAGCTCATTAAATTTAAAACCTACGAAGCCAAACAGGCTTACGAGCAAAAATTTACCAGCTGGGCCAAAGGAAAACCTGCTTATGAAAACCTGATGAGCGAATACGAAAAAAATTATGCAGCCTGGACGCCTTACAGCAAACACCGCCAATATATAAGAGAAGGAATACTGGGCTCTGCCCTTGCAGGTTTTGCATCATCGCTTATGGGGCTTGAAGCTACCATGGTAAAACAAGGCACTACATCGGAAGATATTAAAAAAGCCGCTGCGGCTGCAGATAACCAGCGCAAAAATTTTATGGAAGCAGAAGATAAGCCCAGTGATGTAAAAATACTGGCAGCAGTAGCACAGGCTTTTTATAATGATATAGATAAAAGCCAGCACCCCATTGGTTTTTACGAAAAATTAAAAGCGGCTTATGGCGATCTTAACGACGAAGCCACTTATAAAAAATGGGCGGCTGATGTTTTTACCAATACCATAATTTTTGACGACAGCAAATGGACCGCTTTTATTGCCAACCCCGATGCAAATACCCTGCAGGCAGATCCTGCATTTGATTTTGGAGCTGCATTTGTAAAAAATTACAATACTAAATATGCCCCGTTCTTTACAGTTTTTAATAATAAGAACAACGAGCTTGGCCGCAGTTATATGAAAGGTATTATGGAAATGAATCCTGCAGCAGTAAATAAAATGTATCCCGATGCCAACTTTAGTATGAGGGTGAGTTATGGCAATGTAAAAAACTATATTCCCCGTGATGCCGTACAGTACGACTACGTAACCACAAGCAAAGGTTTATTGGAAAAATATAAAGCCGGCGATTATGAATTTGATTTGCCTGCAAAACAGATTGAACTGTTGCAGAAAAAAGATTTTGGCCAGTACATAGATAAAAGCCGCAACGATCTTGTTACCGGTTTTATTACTACCAATGATATTACCGGGGGCAACAGCGGCAGCCCTGTAATAGATGGCAATGGCAACCTGATAGGTTTAGCTTTTGATGGTAACTACGAAGCATTGAGCCATAAGATTGCATTTGATAAAGACCTTAACCGTACCATTAATGTAGATATCCGCTATGTGCTGTGGTGTATAGATAAACTGGGAGGGGCAAAAAATTTAATAAACGAATTAAAACTGGTAAGATAATTTTTTTGATAATGTATTCTGTAACGGATACTGCCATTACATTAAACAAAGCCTTTCAAACTTTTGAAAGGCTTTGTTTTGAGAAAAATAAATTGCTTTAAGGCATTGTATTTGTTATTATAAATAAAAATTATCTTTTATGAAAAAACCAATACTTCTCCTTAAAGTTATTTTCATTTTCATCGTTAGTTTTTCCTGGTCTGCTTCTTTAAAAGCACAACCGGTTATCGGGTATCTGTCTGTTACGGCCGGCCTTACCAACCCCGTAGATGTAGTTACGGCTCCCGGCGACAGCCGTTTATTTATTGCCCAGCAAAACGGCGTTATCCGCATCTGGAACGGAACTGCATTAAATGATTTTTTAAATATCAGCGGTTTACTTACCAACCCGGCGGGCGGCGAGCAGGGTTTACTAAGTGTGGCATTTCATCCTTCATATAATACTAACCGTTATTTTTTTGTATGGTACACCAACACAGCAGGCGATGTTACACTTGCCCGCTATCAACGTAATATAAGCAATGCAGATATTGCAGATGTGGGCAGTGGGCAGGTTTTACTAAGTATACCCAAACCGGGGAGTCCATATTTTACTAACCACAATGGCGGTAAATTAATTTTTGGTATAGATGGAATGCTTTACATAGGCACAGGAGATGGAGGCAACGGCGGCGATCCTTTTAATAATGCACAAAGTGGTTCATCGCTGCTGGGTAAAATGCTGCGCCTGGATGTAAACAGTTTTGCAACAGTTGCACCCTTCTATAATATTCCTGCAGATAATCCTTTTGTAAGTACTACCGATGGAATACTTGATGAAATTTATGCCATCGGCCTGCGCAATCCCTGGCGCTGGAGTTTTGACCGGGCCAATGGAGATATGTGGATAGGCGATGTAGGACAGGGCTTATGGGAAGAAGTAAACTGGTTGCCCGCCGGCAGTACAGCAGGCGTTAATTACGGATGGCGTTGTTACGAAGGAGCACATATTTATTCTGGCGGAGGATGCAGCCCCACAGATACCGTAAGCCCGGTATTTGAATACGGGCATAACGGTACTACAGGAGGATTTTCTATAACGGGTGGTTATGTGTACCGGGGCCCCGACCCGGCCAATGCCCCATTGCTGGGCTATTATATTACCACCGATTATGTATCCAGTAACTTATGGCTTATTAAACCAAATGGCACGGGAGGCTTTACAACCACTCAGCAAAGTGGCGTACTTAATAATATTTCTGGTTTTGGAGAAGGTGCCGATGGAACATTGTATGCTCTGCGCAGAACTAACGGCACACTGTATAAAGTAATTGTAACATCGGTAGTACCGATTACGCTTACCCGTTTTACGGCCATTGCATATAAAGGTTATAATCAGTTAAGCTGGGCAAGTTCTGCAGAAACAAATACCAACACTTATTATATTGAATACAGCAGCGATGGAGTAAACTTTACAAGAGCGGGCCAGGTAGCTGCCACACGCAATGCTTCGGGCAGCCAGTACAATTACCGGCATAATATAGAGCAGCGCACAAATATTTATTACCGGCTTGCAATAGAAGATGCAGATGGATCTGTGCGCTATTCTCAAATAGTAAGGCTTAAGACTGATGATGATAAAGCAATAAAAATTTATCCAACAGTTATCAGCAATGGAACCCTGAATATTGAATTAAAAAAACCTATTCAAAACATACAGTTGATGAATAGTAATGGTGCTATGGTTTATCAAAAAAAGATGGAGGGCCTCTCCGGCATTGTTCCTGTTTATCTGCCAGCTTTAGCCAAAGGGGTTTATGTACTGCGGGTAAACGGAAATGATTTTGTGGTAAAAGAAAAAATAATTATTCAGTAATAATTAATGCGGCATTTAAAAAACTTCCTGTTGTACAGGAAGTTTTTTTGTTTAAATCCACAGGCATTATCTTTAAATTAAAAAAATACATGCCCATAAATATTATAGAATTTAAAGCCAGGGTAAATGATGCTGCTGCAACAGAAATTTTATTAAAATCCCTTAACCCTGTTTTTAAAGGAGAAGACCGGCAGATGGATACTTATTTTAATGTTAATACAGGAAGGTTAAAACTAAGAGAGGGTAATATTGAAAATGCACTTATCTGGTATGAGCGGCCCAATAATGCCGGCAGCAAACAATCGCAGGTATTGCTGCACAAACATTTGCCTGGCACAGCAATAAAAGAAATATTGATAAAACTGCATGGTATAAAAGTAGTGGTAGATAAAAAGCGCCGCATTTATTTTATAGATAATGTAAAATTTCATTTTGATGAAGTGGAAGGGCTGGGTAAATTTATAGAGGTAGAAGCCATTGATGAAACGGGTGAGCTGGGGCTGCAAAAAATACAGGAGCAATGCGATTATTATGCGGCCATGTTTGATGTAAAGCCGGGGGATTATATTGCATTATCGTACAGCGATTTATTGTTGAATAAGTAAAGTGATAAGTGCAATGGGCAAATGAAAAAATGGCAAAGAGAACAAAGAGTAAAAGAGAGAAAAGAGTTGAAAAGGTGAAAGAAAGAAAAGAGTTGTGAAGAAAATATCCTCGTTCTCCTTTTCTCTTTGTTCTCTTTGCAAAAAATAAAAAATTATTAATCATGCAAACTGCTTTCCCCGTTTTAAAAACAGAAAGACTATTGCTTCGGCAAATTCTTCAGGAAGATATCCATATTATATTTAAAGGATTTTCGCATCCTGGTGTGATTAAGCATTTTGGAGTTTCTTTTAAAACTTTAGAAGCCACGCAGGAACAAATGGACTGGTATGCCAATATGATTATAAACGATACGGGCCGGTGCTGGGCCATCTGCTCACCTGATAACAAAATTTTTTACGGTGTGTGCACCCTTAACTTCTGGAAAAAAGAACACCGCAAAGTAGAAACCGGTTACTGGATTTTTCCGCAATATTGGGGCAGGGGTATTGTTCCGGAAGCGCTCACCAAAGTTTTTGAATATGGCTTTAATGAAATGAACCTGCACCGTATAACTGCCGAAGTGGAGGATGATAACACCGCAAGTATTGCAGTTTTAAAAAAAATGGGCTTTGCTTACGAAGGAACGATGAAAGAATGTGAAATTAAAGAGGGCAGGTTTTTAAACCTGGACTTATATGCTCTGCTAAAAAAGAATAATAACTAAGCTCTTAAATATCCGCTGCCGCCTGCCTGGTAGCAGACGGCCTCAGCGGTAAGCATACTGTTGGGTTTTACAAAGGATAGATTTTGGGTTTTATTGCGGGATACAGGAATATTATATTTTCTTTTCTGAAATAAATGCGCCGCTTGATGCAAATATTGCCTGCCAGCGCTGGCTTGCAATAAAAAACTTTACTTTATAGGTATTGCCGTCTTCTTTTTCCCATTCTATCTGCCCGCTGGCTGCAGGATAGCGGCTGTTAAAAGCACTTATAACCGCTGCTGGCACCTGCGATATACTGATGTTGGTATTGTTGCCGCCAGAAAGATTATCTTCTTTAGAACAGGTGCTGCTCATAGCTATCGTAGCCATCATCAGCATAAATAAAATCTTTTTCATCTGTATGTTTTAGGTGTAATAATTATTTCTGTTGTAAAGATATTGCCGGGCATAAACTCCTGCCAAGCCAAACTCTTTGAACAGGTTTTTTTAGGGTGTGAGCAGGGAGAATGCGCAGTTTAAAAATGGGCTGTTTAAAACATAGCTATTGCTTTCAACACAAAAACAATATCCAAGAAATTATAATATACAGGTAATAAGAACTAATTTGATTATTAAAACGGTTTGTATGAAAAAAAATATCTTCTCTTTATTAATTGTTATGTTATGTCTGTTTTTTATTGAACAGGCATCTGCACAATCCTCTCCCTTTGATACCAGCCTGTATGGCAGAAATGAAAAAGCCGGAAAGTATGCAGACATCCGGGGTATAAAAATGTATTACGAAACTTACGGTGAGGGTGAGCCGCTTTTAATTATTCATGGCAATGGCGGTTCTATTAATAATTTTTTGTACCAGATTCCTTATTTTTCTCAATACTATAAAGTAATTATTGCCGATAGCAGGGCGCAGGGTAAAACAAAAGACAGTGGAGACTCTCTCAGTTATGAAATGATGACCGACGACCTGGCTGCTTTGCTGGATAAGCTGGGCCTGGACTCCTGCCATGTGATTGGCTGGAGCGATGGTGGCATTAATGGCTTGCTGCTGGCTATGCACTATCCCAAAAAAGTAAAAAAGCTGGCCATTACCGGCGCCAACCTATGGCCCGACTCTACAGCAGTAGATTTGTTTGCATACAAATGGGCTATGAATATGAATAAAACGATGGATAAAAAAGAACAGACGGCCGAAGTAAAAGCAAGTAAAAAATTATTCCGCCTTTTATCTTACGAACCGCATATTGCTTTAGCAGATTTAAAAATGGTAAAATGCCCCACGCTGGTAATGGGTGGCGATCATGATGTAATTTTAACCGAACATACTATGCTTATTGCAAAAAATATTTCCAAATCATATTTATGGATAGTTCCCAACTCGGGTCATTCTGTTCCTATAAATTACAAAGCATCTTTTAATAAAACCGTTCATGATTTTTTTAAGGAGCCTTATAGAAAAATCGCCGGCTTTGGATTATTTAATTAACCGCCTGGTACGGTAAAGGGTTGTCAAGCTTTAAAAAAATATTGATGTTATATTTGATTAAAAAGGTTGACAACCCTCTGCGAAATATTAAAATGCGCCGCCTGGCATTTTACGAGGGATATTTAATGGTTGATAACGTATCTTACCATTTACAATTAAACGAATGGATACAAACAAAGAATTAAAACTGGCCGTGCTTATAGATGCAGACAATGTGCCTTACTCCAACATAAAAGGAATGCTGGAAGAAATAGCCCGTTATGGTACGCCTACTTTTAAAAGAATTTATGGCGACTGGACCAAACCCACCCTTAGCGGCTGGAAAACCGTTTTACTGGAAAACGCTATTACCCCCGTGCAGCAGTACAGTTATACCAGCGGCAAAAACTCTTCTGACTCTGCCTTAATTATAGATGCCATGGATATCCTGTACACCGCACAGATAGATGGGTTTTGCATTATAAGCAGCGACAGCGATTTTACACGACTGGCCACCAGGCTCAGAGAAGCAGGCAAAAAAGTTTTTGGCATAGGAGAAAAGAAAACGCCTTATGCTTTTATTGCAGCCTGCAACAAATTTATTTTTATAGAAATTTTGCAGAAAGAAATAAAAGAAGAAGCCCCGGTAAAACAGGCGCAAAAAAAATCTGCAAAAAAGAAAACAGAACAACACGGCATAAATGTTTCTCTCCATAAATTAATTATCAGCAGCATAAACGACCTGGCAGAAGAAGACGGCTGGGTATTTTTAAGTACCATCGGTAATCATATCATTAAAAAAGAGCCCTCTTTTGACCCCCGCAATTATGGTTTTAAAAAACTGCTGGATATTATTAAGAACATTCCCGAAATTGAAATAGAAGAAAGAGCCAGCGGCAAAAACAGCATTGCGCATTTGTGGGTGAGGGTAAAATAATTTTTATTATTAAAAATAAAAACTGCATTAAAACTGGTAACGATAAAATTCTAAACATTGCTCATTATAAAAAAATATTTTTTTTCTTATTTTGAATTAAGCGTTTGGTGTGCAGCCTTGGTAAGCCTTGCTGTTATGAACCCTTCTGCAGAAACACATTTTTCTTTATGTTTTTTTAAATGGATAGGAATTAGCTTTTGTCCGGGATGTGGTTTGGGACATGCAATATCCTGGTTATTACATGGCAATATTCAGCAATCGCTGCATGCACACCCATTGGGTATTTTCGCAGTTGTTGTTTTATTATTCAGAATTTTTACACTTTTAAAAAATAGTTTTTTTAATTTAACCACCTTAAAATAATAACATGCAAACAACAGCCAACCCAAGCGGTATTAACCCAACACTGATGAGTCTTTTGTACGATACCACGCCGGAAGAACTGATACAGATAGATGCGCTAACCAAAGGTTTTTCTAATGAGCAGTTGCAGCAGTTTGTAATGATATACCGCACCAAAAGAAAAGATGAACAAACTATTTTACTGTGCTGCCTGCTGGGGCTGGTATTTTTTGCCGGCATTCACCGTTTTTTAATGGGGCAGATAGGCATGGGTATTTTGTATCTTTTTACCGGCGGCCTTTGCTTTATTGGTACCATTGTAGATGCCATTAACCATAAACAGCTCACGCTGGAGTTTAACCAAAAAATGATGGGAGAAACGCTGGGTATGCTGAATATGGTGCAGAGATAAATTGAGTTTAGTTTAGGCTTTTTTAAAAAGCAGTTATATATTAATATTATTTGCAATCCGCCTATCTGTTTGATGCGTAAGTGAAATTGTTAAAAAAATTTCACAATTTCATAAACGCATTTATCATGAATCACTTATTTAAACCTAAACAGGCAGGAATTGTACTTCTTGCTTTACTATTATTTGCCTCATGCAAAAAAGATTATGCTGTATTAGAAGATGAACCCGTTGATACCTTCAGTAAAAAAAACAATCCTGACGTTGTTTTTTATGCTTTAGCCGGGGGTACGGTACTGGACAAATACAATGCTGCTGCCCCGGAAACAATTTTAAACAGTGCCGCAATAACGGGTTTGCAAAGCGGAGAAAAAATTGCAAGTATAGATTTTCGTCCCGCAACGGGCCAGTTATATGGTATCAGCAGCGGCAGCAGGGTTTATGTAATTAATGCAGAAACAGGCGCTGCCCGCATGATTGGTGCAGGTCCTTTTACTCCTGCACTTACCGGCAGTTATATTGCTCTTGATTTTAACCCCACAGTAGACAGGATGCGTGTAGTAACCAGCAACGGACAAAACCTTCGCCTCAATCCTGAAACGGGTGCTGTTGCAGCCATTGATGGAAGTATAAACGGCCAGGCGGGAGCTATGATATCTGAAGTAGCTTATACTAATAATTTTGCCGGTGCTGCCACCACCACTTTATATGATATAGATGTGGTGAGTCAAAAACTTTTTATACAAACACCACCAAATGCAGGTACACTTACAGAAGTAGATTCACTTCATCTTAAAGTAACAGGAAAGGGTGGTTTTGATATTTCTCCCGATGGAATTGCACTGGGCTTATTTGAAGTAAATAAAAAAGCTACACTCTTTACAGTAGACCTTACCACGGGCCTTGCAAAAATACTTACCAAATACGATAAAGAAATTATGTATAACGGTATTGCCATTCCTACAAGACCTGTAGCCTACGCCGTAAGCAGCAATAGTTTGCTTATTTTTAATCCAACCAATACTTCATCTGTAATTTCAAAAACAATTACGGGGTTGCAGGCGGGAGAAAATATTGCAGGTATAGATTTTCGTCCATTAAACGGGCAGTTGTATGCTCTTGGAAGCAGCAGCCGCATTTATACCATCAATGCTTCCTCTGGTGCAGCAGTAATGGTAGCTATACTAAGCACCCCTTTGAGCGGTTCCGATTTTGGTTTTGATTTTAATCCTGTTGTAGACCGTATACGTATTGTGAGCAACACCGGACAAAATCTGCGGTTTAATCCTAATGATGGGGCATTAATAATTGATGGCTCCATTAATCCTGCAGGCGTCGCAATAACAGCCGTGGCTTATGCCAACAATTTTGCAGGCACTACATCTACTATGCTATTTGATATTGATATAAATACAGATCAGTTATATCTTCAAAATCCACCAAATGCTGGTACTCTTGTGGCCGTGGGCAGCCTGGGAATAAATGCCGATGCTATGAGTGGGTTTGATATTGGAGGAACCAGCGGTATGGCTTACGCACTATTATCCAGCGGCGGCAGCACCCGTTTATACAACATAAACAGAACAACGGGCGCAGCTTCAGCTCTTGGTAATTTTTCATCTTCCGTAACAGGCTTTACCATTGGTCTTGGTTTTTAAAATAAGATTATAAATATTTTATAACTCCGGCAAAAATTGCCGGAGTTTTTTTTATATAATACCCTTATACGAAGAACGCTGTTGAAATTTGGAATACATGCAAAACATCATACATCCAACATTAAACCTTATCTTCACCGCAGTTCATTAATTCTGCGGCATTATTATCCAGTATTATTCTCACCAATAATTTGCTTTTACAGCATACTCGTTTTTTAATGATGAAGTTTTTTTCTTCATTCCCGCACTAAATTTTAAAAAATATAAATTGTTATTTACAGACTTAAACATTATTAAGCCCATTTTAGATGCGCTTAACGAAGAAGGCTATACACAGCCTACGCCCATTCAGCAGGCCGCTATACCACATATAATGGCACAAAAAGATTTACTGGGTTGTGCCCAAACCGGCACCGGCAAAACAGCTGCTTTTGCTATTCCCATGCTGCAGCTGCTGGCCAAACCAAAAACCATGGCAAGCAGTGGTGTGCGTCCCATACGTGCATTAATACTTACACCCACCCGTGAGCTGGCCATACAGATACAGGAAAGTTTTAACGCTTATGGCAGGCACCTGCGTTTAAAAAATCTCGTAATATTTGGCGGCGTAAACCAGGGCCCGCAGGTAGATGCGCTTAAAAGAGGTGTAGATATTTTAGTGGCCACACCCGGCCGCCTGCTCGATCTTTGCAGCCAGGGTTTTGTACAGTTAAGAGATGTGGAAATTTTTGTGCTGGATGAAGCAGACCGTATGCTGGATATGGGTTTTGTACACGACGTAAAAAGAATACTTACCAAACTGCCTGCAAAAAAACA
>JAYVGA010000297.1:0-2361 GCA_043772635.1 Chitinophagaceae bacterium | reverse complement strand
GCTTACGAATACCTGGCAAGGTTTTCAAAATTGCTGAGAATGGTTTTAAACAATTCTGAAAAAAACCTTATTTCGCTGCAGGAAGAAATGGATATGATTTCCCTGTATCTTGAACTGGAATCTCTGCGGTTTAAAAACGCATTTGAGTATGCTATACATATTGATGAAAGTGTGGATACTGAAATGGCCGAAGTGCCGCCATTGCTCCTGCAGCCATTTATTGAGAATGCAATCTGGCACGGATTAAGAAACAAGGAAGGAGAAAAAAAACTATTTATCAGTTGCACGGATAATGCAAACGGTATAAGCTGCACGATTTTAGATAATGGTGTTGGCAGAGAAAAAGCAAAGGAGTTAAAAGCTGGTAAAATGGGTGCATCTAATTTTGAATCTAAGGGAATGGTGCTGAGCGAACAGCGCATGAGGATGATGAACCTGGAACATCATGAAAAATTTGATTTGCAGATTCATGATCTGTATGATGAAAAGGGGGATGCCTGCGGAACAAAAGTAATATTACAATTGCCACAACACTTAACCTGAAACCATGCTAAAAATACTTATTGTAGATGATGAGCCGGCAGCAGGAAATATTTTAAAACTGCTGATAGAAAAACACATTCCAAACGGCAAGGAAATAAAATATTGTTCTTCGCCTGAAGAAGGTCTTAGATTATTAGAAAGCTGGCAACCCACTTTGCTAATGCTGGATATTGAAATGCCAGGTATGAATGGTTTTGATTTTTTAAACCGGGCCAGCCATTGGAATTTTAATGTAATTTTTACTACTGCTTATGATAAGTATGCCATAAAAGCTATCCGGTTCAGTGCTTTGGATTATTTATTAAAGCCCATAGATATAGCAGATCTTCAACATGCCATCAGCCGGCATATTGTATCAAAAGAATATCCGCACCAGAGCCCAAAACAGTTAGTGGGCAACCTCATGAATAACCTTAAAGCCCCCGAACATTTTAAGCTGGCGCTTTCTACCATGCAGGGTGTTTTCCTGTTTGAGCCGGCAGAGATTATTTTTTGCGAAGGAGTGGGCAATTATACCCGCTTTCATTTTACCAAAAAGCCACCAATGCTGGTTTCAAAAACCATCAAAGAATATGAAGAGCTGTTAAGCGACCATCATTTTATAAGAGTGCATAAATCTTACCTGGTAAATATGGATCATGTTATCAAGTATGAGAAAGAGGGGTTGCTATGGCTCAGCAATGGAGAACAAATAACGGTATCCCGCAGAAAAAAAGAAGAGATAAGAAACAGGATTATCAAGTAGGGCGAGTAAGAACCGCAGGTAAGACCTGTTCTATTAGAAGGAGTTTAGTGGTTTAGTGGTTTAGGGGTTTAGAAGTTTAGAGGGTATTTGCAAAAAGCCATCCACAATACCATTTTAAATTATAAAAACTTTTTTAACCGGCAATCATTTTTTTATATTCTGTTGGCAATACGGTAGATTGTTTTATCAATGCTGGTTTAAAGTCAAACCCTTTCATTTTTTTGTTATGTGCAGCATTTTCTCTAAACATCTGCCAGCCTTCTTTAAAAGATAAATAGGCAATACCCTGTTTATGGTTGTGCATACTTATTTGTGCCATTAATTTCCAGTGCCGGCAAATTTCTTTCCATACATACCAGAGAGAATTTGCAGGGTCGTAAATATGCGTGGGTTCACTGCCGCTTCCATTTAGTTCTATAATAGCAAATTGCTCCCCCCTTTCCAGTTGTTCCCAACTATTAAACCGGATATCCAATCTCCCAAAATAAAAACCCGGAAAACGATGGCAGCATTCTTCTATTACTGCAGTAAGTGCAGGATTGATTTTATAAGCAGCATTTATAAAATAAGATCCTCTTGCATGATTGCCAATATCTACCAAAAGTTTAGTTTTACCGGCAGGTAAAATTTGTTGCATGGTGGCAGCATCAATAATTTTTTGCAAAGATTTTAATTGTAAAAAATAGCGGCTGTTCTGCTGTAGCAATTGGTAAATACTATCATGACCATTGCCGGTTACCTGCACAAATTCTTTTTGCACAATTCCCGTTATTTGCCCTTTACTTTCGCCGGGCATACGCACATAAAAAATACCAGTTTCCAGGGGATATTCAATCTTTTTCTGCACTATGTAATTAACTGGGCTACTGTGGTGATAAGTTTCTAACTCTTCTTTATTATTTATGATGGCCACTGCTTTTCCTTTGCACCCGATATCTGGTTTTGATATAAAGGGAAAATTTAAAACGGCTGTTATTCTTTTGTACATAAGCACAAACTCTTCTGACGGATGCACAAATAAAGTTTCAGGAAAAAAACCAGCGGGTGCGTCTCCATCAATGGCCCATTTGCTC
>JAYVGA010000296.1:0-3727 GCA_043772635.1 Chitinophagaceae bacterium | reverse complement strand
CGAATATAAACATAGCGGTTTTCATCATCTATGTGAGATGGGTTTTGTTTGTATTCGTCAGGGAATGGTAATGGACATCTGGCTTTCACCCGTAAAAATTGATTTAACTGATACAACTGAACAAAATAAATAGCAACTCATGAACACAATTACTGTTGAAGAAGTAAAAGAAAGATTGGATGCCGGGGAAAAATTGAATATTGTAGATGTAAGGGAGCCGTATGAAAATGCAGAGTTTAATATTGGAGGTTTATTATTGCCATTGGGCAAAATACAAACCATGCAGGTAGAAGATATTGAAGACCTGAAAGCCGAAGAAGTAATTTTTTATTGCCGCAGCGGCAACCGCAGTGGACAAGCCTGCCTTATACTTGAAACAATGGGTTTTAAAAATACAAAGAACCTGGTGGGAGGTATGCTGAACTGGAGAGAAACTTTTAAAGTGTAACGGCGGTCGGCACCGCAGGTCAGACCGCATACAGACATTAACGTTAGTTGACAGGGGATAAGATTTGGGGCTATATACTGTCATGCTTTAATCAGCATTTATTCCGGCTATCCATTCCAAGTCCGGCACATGGCAAACACACAAAATCCTCGCCGGGCTTTCCATTCCTATCCAGGCAGCCGCTGGTTATTATATCATTTTTCAACAACCGAAGAACCAGCTTTTGTATGTGTTTGTGATATTTCATTATCTTATTACCAGGCATTTTTAGTACACATAAACAAACTTCATTGGATACTTCTAATTGCTGCTTTCTTCTTTTAAAAATATCAATTTCCTCTTGGTAGTTTGTCATTTCTCTTTGGTAAATGCCAATTGTTTCGGGGTATTTAGCTGTTTTTCTTTTAGAAATACCGGTTTCCCACAGGCTGGTAGATGCGGTTTTCAGGTCAATAGCAATTTCCCGATGAGTTATTAGTATTTCTCTTTGAGAAAAGGTTTCTTCACAGGTAGAAATAGTTATTTCTCTCTGAGAAATGCCCGTTGCCCTGTAAAGAGTTATTGTTTCCCGGCAGTAAAAAGAGTTTTTTTGTTGCCTGGCAGTTGTGGTTGCGGGTGAATTAAATATGATTTTGAAACCGGTGATAAGGCTAAGGCAGCAGTAGTGTAACTAACGGCAGGCAATAACCCAAACGCAATAAGCGGCATTACAAGGCAACAAGTGACAATTATAAAATAAAAAAACAAGATGGTATGTTTAACAATACAAGCCAACATATTGTGGCGAAAAATTAAATTCAAATCTTTATGAAAACAGTAAGTTTAAGTATCAGCTTTGCAAAATTTACTGATGCAGATTTTGAAAAAAAAGCCGGGCATATTCTTGCCAGCATTTCCGGGAACCTGGATTTAATTTGTGAATGGTAAATGGTCAAAAGTGAATTATTGACTAATCACCATTCACGTTTAACTTAACACTACATTCCATCCAGTTACTAATTTATTTTCAATTGTTTACTTCCTTCTTTAACTATGCTTCTAACTTCAGTGTTGCCGCCACCATCCAGTGTAAGGTTTATAGGCTGGTTGGTTTTCCAAGCCCCTTTTGTAAAATCTGGTATATCCAAACTGCGTGAACGGTTGGCTACAGATTTTTCGCTCAATGGTGCAATAGCACTCCACAATGAAGCATCATACACATCTTGATCAATAGGCAAGCCGTTACGGAGGTTATCTATCAAACGCCAATCCATAATAAAATCCATCCCCCCATGGCCACCAATATTTTTTGCCATAGCACCAATATGTTTTACAATGGGCAATGTATATTTTTCTTCCAATGTTTTATATTCGGCTTCATTTATCCAGTCTTCACCAAAAGAAATCCTGGCAGGGTCGGGCCATTTACTGGCCATGCCTTTTGTGCCGCTGATTAAATGAATCCGGGAATACGGCCTGGGCGAAGTAACATCATGCTGCACCATAATGGTTTTTCCTTTGATGGTTTTAATAACGGTTGTATTCATATCGCCCCGGTACTGTTTATTTTTAAACTCATTATAAAAACTATCTGTTGCGGCACGTTCTTTTGCCATGGCGCCCATCATAAAATCGTTGGACGACGTGGATACGAGGTAATCCATTTGATCGCCCCGGTTAATATTAAGGCATTGAGCTACCGGCCCTAATCCATGGGTGGGGTATAGGTTACCGTTACGGTTTGCATTTTCTTTCAAACGCCACATTTCTGCATAGCCTTGCTTATTGAAATTGAGGTCTCTTAAATCGTGTATGTAAGCGCCTTCTGCATGAACCAGTTCCCCAAACATGCCATTCCGCACCATGTTTAAAGTAAGGAGCTCAAAAAAATCATAGCAACAGTTTTCCAACATCATGCAATGCTTTTTTGTTTTTTCTGATGTTTGTACCAGTTGCCAGCACTCTTCAATGGTTGTTGCTGCCGGCACTTCGGTTGCTGCATGTTTACCATGGTTCATGGCATATACCGCCATTGGGGTATGCCAGCTCCAGGGAGTTGTAATGTACACCAGGTCAATATCAGGGCGGTTACACAATTCTTTCCAGGCTTCTTTACTACCGCTGTACTCTGTTGCTTTAGGCAGCCCTTTCTTTTCTAAAATTTTTTGTGCTGATGCTACCCTATCCGGATATTGATCGCATAAAGCTTTTATTTCTACTCCTTCTATAAACGACATTCTTTCTACAGCACCTGGCCCACGCATTCCTAATCCAATAATGCCAATGCGTACCTTATCCATTTTGGGGGCTGCATAACCACACATATTAAAATCTCCTGTTCCACTTTTACTATGATGGAGCCAGGAACGGTCATTTTCATCAGTAATTACATTGGCAAAAGATGGAAGCCCCACTACGGTGCCTGCACCCAGTGTCATGTTCCTCAAAAAATTTCTTCTGTTTGATTTCATTTATTGTGTTTTATTATTTGATTGAATATTTTTGATAGCTACACATTTGTTTTATGTGTGTTTGTTTAACTGCTTTTTAATTTTATTGCCTTTAATGTGCTATTCAAATTACCAAGCTCTTGCAATAAACTGAAAAAAATACAAATAAAAGCAATCTGTTTTTTCTTGTTAATTACTATTTACTGCTGTTTACGATTTATGAATATACAAGAACCCAGTTATGCAGATTCTTTTGGCAGCGTTGTATAAGCCCGATGCAAATAATTATATTAAAATGTGACAGATTTATTCAAAAAAGCGAAAAATAATTTTCGCTGTTTTAATATTTTTTATTTTAAAGAAAAACTTTAATCTTAAAATTAATAAACCATGTACATAAGGGTAAATAATTTTTTGAACAGTTTATCTTTTTTTAAATTGCCTTTTTACTTATGCACCATATCCGGCATCTTAACCTCCACCTCATAATTACCTGCCATGTGTATTTTTAAAACAAACCTGGGATTGGCACTTCTTTCACCGTAAGGAAATTTTATTTGGTCGTCCATAACAAATGACAGTGCAGGTATGCGGTAATAAAAATTGTAGCCAGGGCCACGGGTTTCTAAAGGGAAAGGCGCTGCTGCATAAAGTAGCTCTAATTTGTCGTTGTAGGGTACTGTTTGATAAGCGTACTCTTCCAGGAATTGCCAGAAGGGTGGAATAGGGTTATTGCCTGCATAAGGCCGGTGAAGGATTTCTCCTGCAAGTGGATTAAAAGGTGTCCCGTTTTTATCTACAAATTTAAGCGTTACTTTTAAAGGGGTATCCCCAATCCTTTTGATTGTGA
>JAYVGA010000295.1:0-3811 GCA_043772635.1 Chitinophagaceae bacterium | reverse complement strand
CACGCCCCCCGTTATGCTGCTGGCTGCTCATTATGCAGCTTTAAAAATTTTTAATGATGCAGGCTTTGCAAAGCTGGTAGAAAAAAGTAAAATGCTCAGTGCTTATCTGCTGTTTGTTTTAAACGACATAAATACCCCTGTGCAAAAATTTATTATCATTACTCCACAGCATCCGGCAGAGCATGGCTGCCAGGTATCGCTGTCGGTAAATGAAAATGCAAAAGCAATATTTGACCAGTTATTACCCAATGGCATTTTTGCAGACTGGAGAGAACCCAATGTAATAAGAGTAGCACCCGTGCCTTTATACAATAGTTTTGAAGAAGTATTTTTGTTTGCACAAACTTTAAATAAATTATTAGATGTATAAGATGACGCACTTTACAGAACAGGATAAACAAAAAGTAATGGCTTTTATGAAAGAACATTCTTTTGCTGTAGTTACAGGTGCAGGAAAAGAATATCCTGTGGCATCTCATCTTCCACTGGAAATTATTGAAGAAGGAGAACAACTTTTTTTTACCGGTCACCTGATGCGTAAAACAGATCATCACCTTGCTTTTGAAAAAAATGAAAACGTATTGGTAATTTTTAGCAGTCCGCATGCTTTTATAAATGCAGGCTGGTATGCAAAGCCTGCAGAAGCCAGTACAGTAAACTACATGGCCGTGCATGCAAAGGGAAAAATATCTTTTACAAATGAAGCTGGTACACTGGCAGCCATTAAACAACTCACCGATAAACATATTGGCAGCAACAGCCCTGCATCTTTTAATAACATACCAAAAGATTATGTGGCTGTCATGCTAAAAGCAATTGTAGGATTTAAGATAACAGTAACTGATGTGAAAAATGTTTTTAAACTGAGCCAGAATAAAAACAAAGAAGATCAACAAAATATAATTGAACATTTAAATAACAGGCAGGAAACAGGCGCTGTTTTTATAGCAGGCAAAATGAAAAAAAATTTATAACTTAATTTATATGCAGCGAAATATCTTAGTTGAACACATTAAACAAAAAGGTTCTTACCTGTGTGTAGGATTAGATACCGATCTTTCAAAAATTCCAAAACATCTGCAAAAGCTGCCCGATGCTGTTGTTACTTTTAATAAGGCCATCATAGATGCTACCAAAGATTTTTGTGTGAGTTATAAAATTAATACAGCATTTTATGAAGCTATGGGAAGTAAAGGCTGGGATGCCATGGAACAAACTGTGGATTACATTCCATCTACTCATTTTAAAATTGCAGATGCAAAGCGGGGCGATATTGGTAACACTTCTTCGCAATACGCCAAAGCATTTTTTGAAACTTTAAAATTTGATGCCATTACAGTGGCGCCTTATATGGGAGAAGACAGCATCCGCCCTTTTTTAGAATATGAAAATAAATGGGCCATTGTTTTGGGGCTTACCAGTAATAAAGGCGCTGCCGATTTTGAAATGAAGCAACTGGTTAGAGAAGACGCTAAGCATGGCGGAACAGAAAACCATTTAAGAAGTGATTTTTTGTATGAAAAAGTTTTAAGCACCGTTAGCAAATGGGGCACACCAAATAACCTGATGTTTGTAATTGGTGCCACACAGGCTACAGAATTTGAAAATATCCGCAACATTATTCCAGATCATTTTTTGCTGGTGCCTGGTATAGGTTTCCAGGGTGGCAGCCTGCAGGAAGTGAGCCAGCACGCTATGAATAAAGATTGCGGCCTTTTAGTAAATGCCAGCCGTGCTATTATTTATGCAGGGCATGAAGAAAATTTTGCGGAAGAAGCCAGGGCTATTGCACAACAATACCAGGCAGAGATGGAAGGGTATTTAAAGGATAATGGATAATGAACAAATGAATAATTCCCCGATCAGAAAAAAATACTCACTTTTCACCGGCTCTTTCATTCAGTTCTTTAAAAGCAATAATAATATCTGCAAGCTCACTATTTTGTTTATGCAAAAGCATTGCATTATATATTATACTTCCCTCCACCATGGCCATACCATCCTCCTTAACCAGAGTACCATCATTGTAAGTAAAGAACCAAATATCAAATTTCCGTTTTCTTGCAAACTGTCTCTCATCAAGACTGTCACAAACGTATATTGCAACATTTTCAATTTTCAGAAAAAATAATTTCATTACCTGTAATACCGTTACCCCAACCCTTTCGTCGCCAGGTAAATTATCAGGATCGCCTTCTATGGCATCAATATTAAATGAATATACAGGACAGGTAATGTGAGGATAATCAGTAAACATATAACTGTAATCAAGAAAATAAATTTTATACTTTATTCCCTGGTCAGTTTTAAAATCAAACGAATATTCATCGTTTTCCTGTAATGGATAAGGTCTTGACAAAATTGAACTTTCTTTTTAATGCAGAAATTTTACCAGCTTTTTTAAGATGCTCATGTATAGCATTTTTATCTTCGAGCATTTGCTTAAAGATTGCTGCTCCTTTAGAGTTTTTAGTGCCTGATATTTTTTTCTCTGTATTCATGATTCAAAATAAAATTAAGCTAAATATATTTTTAAAAACTAAATAAGGGTCAATGTTTAACTTAACAGCATGTAAAAATAATCCAAAAACTCAATAAGGTAAAATTTCTTATTTATTGAATATAACTGATACTGCCTCCGCAAGTTTTTCCGCCCATTTAGCATATTCCTTTACTGAAGGATGTAACCCATCTGCTGCTAAAAATTCCGCTTTATTTCCATCTGCTCTTTGCGATGCAGTAATATCAATATAATGGCATTCCATTTTTTCTGCTGTTGTTTTACATACCGCATTATATGCATCTATTTCCTGTTCTATCTGCTGCCGGTTTCTGCCTTTGGCAAAAGGCGTTACACCCCAATCGGGAATGCTTAAAACAAAAACATGATGAGGTTTATTATTTGCAAATAGAATGGCTCTTTGAAGCAACTGTTTAAATTCTATTTCAAAATCGTTCACGGACATGTTGCGGTATTGATTATTTACACCAATGAGTAAAGAAACAATATCGTAATGCCTGCTGATATTAGCAGCATCAATAGCCGCATTTAATTCATCTGTTGTCCAGCCGGTTTTAGCAATAATTTCCGGATCGCTAAACTGCGAGCTACCTGTAGTTTTTTTTAGTACAAGTTGCGAGGCTGGCCGCAACAGTTTCACTGTTTGGTAAGGAAAACTTTCGGCAAGCATTACCTGCTCTCCAATGGTATAACTATCGCCCAATGCCAGGTATGTAAAATTCATATCTAAATGTAAATAAAAAAGGTGCTTCATCAGAAACAGCTTTATAATAAATATTTTTAAATTAATATTTCATCACCAGTTTTAATTTACCCCACAATTCGTTATCAAAACTGCTTGGTCCGGCAACACTACCGCCTGCATCATCGCCTAATCTTACCACTACCACATCTAAACTTGGTATCACATAAATTTTCTTATCGTCTTTACCCAATGCCATAAACATATCTGCAGGTGCGTTAGGTGCCAATGAGGTGGGAAATATAATCTGGCTTTGCGGAACCATGCTTGTAGCTTTACCATTAAGCCACCATAAATAGCCATAGCTTAAATTATAATTTTGCGATGTGTTAACCATGGCAGTATAATAATTTTGATCGGTTAAAATTTGTACCCCATTCCATTCGCCTTTACTTAAAGTTAAACTGCCAAACCTTGCTCCTTCTCTTGTAGTACACCACATTACATGGTTTAACCAAAAAGCATTGGGCATACCAATTTTATCAAACAATTTTTCTTTGCAATATGCATTCCATGTTTTACCACTTGCTGT
The DNA here is from genome assembly GCA_043772635.1 of Chitinophagaceae bacterium. Taxonomy (GTDB): domain Bacteria; phylum Bacteroidota; class Bacteroidia; order Chitinophagales; family Chitinophagaceae; genus Ferruginibacter. Next base: position 16 of record JAYVGA010000295.1, on the reverse strand, counting down.
TGCCATTACATCATGC
>JAYVGA010000294.1:0-2714 GCA_043772635.1 Chitinophagaceae bacterium | reverse complement strand
CATTCTTTTACCAGCAGTTGTTCTTGCTCCATGTAAACATATTCGGTAAGTTGACAATTGATTTTTGCATACCGTTGCATTTGCAAAATAAAAAACCCCGGCTACATTGCTGTAACCGGGGCTGCTATTATGAGGACTGCTGAACTAAATTTAAAAAGGAGGATTAGGTGGTGGATTGGTATTGTTGTCTCTTTCCCTTGTAGGATAAGGCATCAAATTACGTTTACGTTCTGCATTTGGCCTTCCAAAGCGGCGCATATCCTCTAACTTATTACCACTTAAAAACATTTCAATACAACGTTGCCTGTAAATTTCATCTAACAAAGCTGCATAAGAACCATAAGAATTAACCGCAGGTTGATTTGCCCCTACACCATAAGGATCAGCAGCAGCTGTTTTTGTGATAACCGTGTTTAAAAAAGTTTTACTGTTAGTGCTGTCGTTTGTACGGGCATAACACTCTGCTATAATCAATGTTATTTCGCCAGGTAAATAAACGGGTATAGCAGTAGCTGCTGCGTTTCCAAATCCATTTATTCTGTATCTTGGTGCAACGGTTGGATTAACTAACGTGTAAAATAGGATCCTTCCATCATTTAAAGCTGGGGCCAATGCAGGCACTAAACCTAATGTAGAATCTTTTGGTTGTACCACATTATTGGTAGATGTAGCAGTTTCAAATACAGGATTTAAAGCAAGGGCATCAAAATTAAAAGTAGATTTTGTTGCAAGAGTAACTAAGCCGGCTGCTGCTAGCGCCTGCGGATACAAGCCAGCATATAAAGAATACCTTGCCTTTAAAGCATTCAATGTATTTTGAACATTAATACCTGCCGGGACGTTGGCAGTAAATGAAGCACTGATTGGATTGGCTGCAATTGCTGCTAAACCTGCATCTAATAAAGTAATTGCTTTTTTAAACCCATCAACCCTGTCTATAAAAGTAATATTAGCGCCAATACCTGCCGGCACTTTTTCCCAGAACTGAGCCATATCTGCAATTGATAATGCTTTAAAAATATTAGCATACGCAATTAATCCGCTGGCATAATTTTTATCTGTTAAATTGGGTGCATTTGCCAATACATTATCTGCATCAAAAATGGTTTTATTACATGTTGTCCAAAACTGGGTAAGCATTGTATTATTACCATCTACACCGGTGCCACCAGCTGCCAATTGCACTTCGGCTGTGTTACCTGGGTTAACCACTATTAATTCGTTTGTAGTTAAACCATTTATGGTAATTTTATTATACAAAGTTCCCCCTCTGCCTAAAGTATATACTCTTTGCAAACCAACAGCCACAGCTGTTAGTCCTCTTTGTGTAGTTAATGCCTGCTCTTCTTTTGCCCTTGATGGATCGGCATAATCTTTTTTACAGCTTGATTGTAAAATTGTTGCCGCAAACAGCAGTACCACAGCTACAATATTTATTTTATATTTTTTCATAATTATTTTTTTATAAATTTTAGAATTTAGCAGAAATACCAACACTAAATGTTTTTGGAATTGGAACAGAACCAAAATCAATTCCACGAAGAATAGTGCTTTGCCCGCCTGCATTAACTTCAGGATCGTACCCTTTATAATTATCCCAGCTTTTTAAATTTCTTCCGGCAATACTTGCAGTAATATCTTTAAACCATTTTACTTTACCGAACGAATAACTCAATGATATTTCTCTCAACTTAACAAAAGAACCATCATCAATTCGCCATTGCTCAACTGTAGCATAAAAACTGTTTATATAACCACGTGGGTAAACACCAGTTTGTTCTTTCTCTGCTTCTTTTCCGTTACCAACACCCTGCCTTGTTCTCCAGTCTGCATTAAACACATCTACTCCTTTTACTGCATCGAGCTGTATTCTTAAACTTGCTTTTTTATAGGAAAATTCATTTACTAACGTAGTTGTATAATCTGGATTAGGGTCGCCAATTACATTACGAAGTAATGGGTTACTGGTTACAGGCAGGCCGTTAGCATCTCTTATTACATTATAAGTTAATGGCCCGGTTTGCACTCCCCTTTCGCCTTGTGGAAAACCGGAAGCGTTCTTAACTAAATTACTGCTGCCATCTAAAGCAAAGAATGCTCCATAAAATACACCAATGGGCTGCCCCTCAATTATAGCAACAGGCGCTCCTGCGTTGGTAGCCAACAGTGTTAATGCCTGTGTAATATTTTTTGCTTTATTTCTGTTGTGATTGTAAATACCTGTAACAGTCCAACTCATATCTTTATTTTGAACTGGTTTTCCGGTAAGCATTATTTCAAATCCTTTATTCTCTAAACTGCCAAAATTATTTAAGAAACTGCTGTAACCTGTTGTTGGTGCAATAAATCTGTTTAGTAATAAATCTTTAACCTTTTTTGTATAGATATTGGTTTGCAAATTTACCCTTCCACCAAGAAACCCCAGCTCAACACCAAACTCAAGTTCAGTTTGTCTTTCTGGTTTTACCAATTCATTTGCCAATACAGTGCTTGATACTAAGGATGCCCTGCTTACGAATGAATTGCCGCTGTAAGAATTAAACCTGGAGTAAGCTCCAATTCCAGTTAAGTTTCCGCTCTGACCGTATGCTACTCTTAGTTTGGCAAAATTCCAGTATTTGTTTAACGCCATTTTTTTCCAAAATTCCTGCTCACTAATTACATAACTGCCACTGGCCTTTGTATAAACCTGGTTACGCTGGCTCTTATCATAA
>JAYVGA010000293.1:0-13054 GCA_043772635.1 Chitinophagaceae bacterium | reverse complement strand
TGCCTGCATGATGGATTACTTTGCCATTTACGAACCCTGGAAATTAATCGGTGCACAAGATTTTCCAGCGTTTCATACATACCAGGGAAACCGTATTATCGCAATTTTTGTTATCCCATTAGGTGTAGCAACGCTGTTTGGCCTGGCAGCATGCCTGTTCCCGGTAAAATATATACAGCGGGAGTGGCTCTGGTGTTCTATGCTGGGCATGGCATTCGTATGGATATTAAGTTTTACCATACAGATACCCATTCAGCTGGAGCTGAATTTACGTAAGGATACGCATCTCCTCAACAAGCTACTCTACACAAACTGGTTCAGGTACCTGGCGGATCTAATCCAGGTTGTATTTGTCCTGGCTATCCTGTGGCAAATTTTAATGATGCAGAGAAAACAAAGCGCAAAATATTGAGTTGAAGCAGCGCAACAGCATGTAAAAAATTTGAGGGGTTTCTCAGCAATTTACAGTAACCATTTTAAGGGAGCTTATTAACAACTTTGGTTATTTCACGAGTATACATATTTTTTCAATTTTGAGTTTCTAATTATTTCATTAATCCCGCCTGCCATCAGGACAGGCATTAAACTTTATTTTTTATGTTAAAAAAAATCACAATGGCAGTTTTTTTTGCTGCTGTAGTTTCAGGGTGGGCCGTTGCCGGAAACGGTTTTAAGGAGGATATTATTATCCGGGAAGTAAAACTCAATAATGAGTTTACAAAAATTGTTATACATGGAAACGCAGATGTGATGCTGACCCAGGCAAAATCTACTATTGCTACTATTGAAGACGATGCAATTGATGCAAACAATACACGTATCACAAATAAGAACGGTGTATTAACAGTAGAAGTATTGCGTAACCGCCGTAACAGACCTGTTATTAAAATACCTGTAAGCGGGCTGCAAAGGCTGGTAGTAAATGGAAATGGAGATGTAAAATCTGTTTTTTATTTAAAATCAGAAAAGCTGTCTGTACTCATTAATGGAACCTGCACAATTGCTTTACGTGTTACCGGAACTATTTCGGTAGAAGCTTCTGAAGGGTATGAGTATATGTATCATAAAAATGAGAAGGTAAGAATTATACATGAAAGGGAATAAGCCCCGCTTTTAGGTTACAGCACTTTCCATTGCACCTGTATAATTTCCTGAATCACTGCTTTAGGTGATTATGTAACACTGCTGCCGCTGGTACTTTCCCCCTGGAATTTTATAAATAAAACAAAAAAAATTATGAAAAGAATTACAATTTTTACTCTCACCATTTTGCTTTTCAGCGCATGTAAAAAAGACAAAAAAATAAGCGTTCCCATTAAAGTAAATTTTAGCTCTTCTGTAAATCTGTCATCGCCAAATTTAACCTGTACTTTGCCGGGAGTTCCTTTTGCAATTGCTAACAGTGGATATTTTCTTGAGGGTAATGTTACACATTTGGGCAACATTAATCCAAACACCAGTATGGGCCAGGATGGTTTCTGTAATTTAAGTACTGCTTTCATACTCACTACAAAAACCGGTGGGCAGATAGTAGCAGCAAATGGTGATAAGATAACTTATACCGGTGATGATGCCATTGATTTGAATAACGTAGTAGTAAGTGGAGGTACAACTGCACCCATTACCGGATTGTGGACAATTACTGGCGGTACCGGAAGGTTTACAGGTGCAACGGGATCTTTTCTAATTAATGGAACAGTTAATGTTGCCTCAGAGGAAGGCCCCGTATTTAGCATTACCGGCGAAGGAACAATAACTTATTAACGATACTTTTTTTAGCTTAAACATTTCGCCTAAAAAATACAGAAAATTACACCAGCTAAAAAAATGAATGGTAACAGTTTTAAAATCCCGTGTCGCCAAAACGAAGCGGGATTTTTTTATTTTATTCTATAAAAAATCTGTCGGGATTATTTACTGGTAAATTTAAATTTATTGATTCCAATTTCACTACATTAGGTGATTGTAAAGTTTTGTTGCATCAATTATTTTAGCAGTATGAAGTTTTGTATGAAATAACTTTGCTGGCTATAGCACCGGCCATTTCATGTAACCCATTATTTATTAAAACATTTAAATAAAACTCAATTTTATTATGACAGCATCAGGAAAATCTTTGTTCTACTTTGGTATTTATGCAGTGGGCGCAGGGCTGCTTTTTATTACAATACCCGACAAATTAATTTCTTTAACCCGGTTGCCCTTAATACCTGCGGGTTGGGCAAGCGTTATTGGTATGCTTGCCTTGGTTATTGGTACTTACGATATTTTTTGCGGTCATTCAAATATAAAATCATTCATAAAAATATCAGTGTACACCCGGTTGGGGTTTGCATCAGGCACCCTCCTGCTTTTTGTTTTTCAACAAATGCCTGCAGCTGTAATTTTATTTGGCAGCGTAGATGCTTTAGGTGCCATATGGACAATGCTGGCGTTAAAATGGGAAACATCTGCACACAATGATTTATTAAAAAGGGCGCTGAATTAATTCGGGCACTAGAGATAGTTTGGGTAAATAAAATTATTATTGGATAAGCGGGGCATATAGAATTACTGTATACTTTTCTCTGCTCTTGCTCTGAGATTGTTAAGCCTTAAGCAGCAGCAATCAAATTAATATCGCTATTGCATCCGGAATATTACTTAACAATTTCTATCCTCCACTCCGCACCACTTTCAATTTTATACTGCTGTGCAAAATTACCCATGTTAATGGCCAGGGAAAATTGAAGCATACTATTTAAGTAACATAAACTGCTTTGAGGGGCCACGGCAGCAAAGGTATTTACAAAAGGCATTTTACTGCTATACACTACACTATCCTGCGTATAAATTTTTACCTGCACCGTATCATTTATTTTAATGCCAGCTTTTTGTAAAAGTAATCCGTCAATATTGCTCCACACATTACCATACTGCACATCCAGTACCGTAATGGTTCCTTTAATTATATTATTTTGTAAGATTGGTTTTTGATAATTGAGCAGTGAAACTTTTGAGGCTAACAGTTTGCCCACCTGTATAAAACTAATTTTACCCGATGCCAGCCTTGCTGCAGTGTACACAAAAATATCCCTGCCATGAAAAGTATAAGATTGTTGAGAGCCAGGCAGACGGTTTGTTTTTTCATCAATTTCTCTTACTGCCTGTATGCCCATCTGCTCTGCAATAAATGTAAGCGATCCATTATCCGGTGAAACAAAATAGTACCCGTTTTTTGTTTGCAGTACAATTGATTTTCTTTCGGAACCCACACCTGGATCTACCACCGAAACAAATACTGTTCCTTTGGGCCAGTACCGGGCTGCCTGTTGCAGCCTGAAAGCTGCTTCCCAAATATTGTATGCCGGTATTTCATGGGTAAGGTCAAATACCTTCAATTTTTTATCTACCTGCATAGCCACACCTTTCATTGCAGCCACAGCCCCATCTTTTACACCAAAATCTGTTTGCAATACTACAATGCTGTTTTGGGCATGTACTAAAAGGCTTATAAAAATAACGGGGAGTATTAAAAATATTTTTCTCAGATACTGTTTCATTGTTTTTATTTTATTGTAAATACACGGATAAAAATAAATCATTTGTCATAAACAAATAAGGGCCGCTTTGCAGCAGCCCTTATTGTGTATACCTGTTATTACCGGTGTACAAAATCTTTCAGGATAATTCGCCACTGCTTTTTTTCAGTATTAAATTTTATTTGATACCTGGTTGGGTAATGGCCGGGTTTAGCAAAACCAGTGGGTTGTCTTATGTTCATAACAGTATCTGGTTTGGCAAGCAGAAAGCTCCTTGTAATCATGGGCTCATGAAAAATTACTTTTCCATTATAGCTGCCATAAATAAATGTGCTGGTAAAAGGAGCCGGGTTTGCCGGGTTTAATTCTGGCGAAGTAATATCTACCCAATGCTTGCCCATTTTAGGAACGCCACCCGGTTCCGGCACATAAAAGGGTGGTAGTAAAAATGAATCAGGTAAAATATTTAATGCTGGATTTAAAGTATCAATTAAATTTTTCTCTTCCTCATCAATCATGTAAAAGTGCATATCAAAATGCGGCTTATCATACACTGGTGCAGGACCATGACCATGTGCTGTCCAGTCCAGAGAAATATGGTTGTATGGGGTGGTAGTTTTTACCAGCTCCGGCACCTGCAATACAAAAGAAGTTTCATGCCCCGGTAAGTTTTCCAGTGCTGCTTCATCAATGGCTATGCCAATTGTTTTGGGATGATTAGTTTCATCAGGTTCAAAAAAGCTACGGGCTTTTCCATTACCAATGTTTACTTCGGGACCGTAAATAAAACTTTCTTTGGTTTTATTGTCATCGTCTTTTTTGCAAGAGATGGTTAATACTATTGCAGCAACTGCTGCAATCATTAATTTTTTTTCATTACAGTATTTTTCATTTTTAAAATTTTAATTACAAAACTATTGTGGTGCCACTGCCGGTTAAATGGTATATTATTGCTACCCTTTAATCACTGTTCGTAATAATATTTTTGCAGCAAAGCTTTTTCCGTTCCGTCTTTTTTTGCTTTATTGGCCAGCCATTTAAATACAGGAAACAGCATGCCCATAAAACCGGCTGGTTTAGTATCGGTTAATACAATAAGCATAGCCAGGTGTTTAATACTTTTTGGTATTCCTTTGCTGTTTGTTTTTCCATCGGCAGCAAGGCCATAGCCAATAGCAATTCCTTTTACAAAACCTTCGTGCCCGGGCACAAATTTTATGTGACAGGTAATGGGATATTTACCGCTGTTAAAAAAATGGTGCGGCGTATGCAGCGGTACAGTCATAGATTCTCCGGGCTTTAAGAAATACTTCTCATTTTTTAAAACAATACCCAGCTCACCTTTTACAGCTGTAAAAGTTTCTTCAAAGGCACTGTGTGTATGCATAAAATTACCGCCACCGGGTGCCACTTCCAGCTCTCCCAGCATATAAAGGCCACCTGTTTCTTCTACAGTTTCCAATACTGTTGCTTTGTCTTTAAACATTGGGTTTATAAACACCCTTCTTACTTTTAACTGTTTTTCCATTTTATAATTTTTTAAATATTGAGGCAGCAAAACTACCGGCGGTGCTTAAAAATATAAATAGTATAATGGTACTATTGATTTTGTATAACCGCTTTTGGTGATTGCAGGGTATGATAAAATGAAAGAAGTTTACCTACTTATTTTTGTAACCTTTTAAAACAATAGTGATGGTAAGAGCAGGCACTTTAATACGCATGGCAGATAAGTTAACAGCTTACATTGAAAAATACGTTACGCTGGCAGGTACCGAAAAAAAAGAAGAAGTACTGGACCTGTTCGATAAAATGCAAATACTGTTTCCGCATTGGGTAATAATGACCTGCCCCATAATGCACCCCGATATTCATTATGTAAGTAAAAATTATCCTTATTTATTTGGTAATAATAGTGAACAGGTAATTAACGGTGGTATAACGAAATATTTTGAACAGGTACATGATGCCGACCAGCAGGACCTGCACCGCTGCTTTGATTTTGTACACAACCTTCTTGAAGTAATACCGGCACAGTTGCACTATCAATACAGATGTGTATATCATTACAGGTTTAAAAAGCAAAATGGGCAATACATTTATTTGCATGATGAAAAAGCTGTTTTACACCTGAAAGGATCTGGCAATTTATATTTTTCATTGTTTAAAAATATTACAGCGGAAAAGCCTTTTAGCGGTGTTAAAACTGAAGTGTTTAAACAGGAGCCTGCACTTAAAAAAATTACTGAATACAAACCGGCTGCAGAACGGCAATCGCTTTCTAAAAGAGAAGGCGAGCTGGTAACATTAATAAAGCAGGGGCTTAGTACTAAAGAAATTGCCTGGTATTTACAAATTAGTCACCACACGGTGCGTAATATTAAGAGCAAGCTTTTTGAAAAGTTTAATGTAAACAATACCGTAGAATTATTAAACATGACTGCGTAATTTTTATGCATCCCGAAAATAAAAACGATAAGACAAATGACTTCTTATCAGCTGGAGCAAATGGCTTATTACCATTAATATGTTTGCGGCCACCGGGTGTATTGTGGGTTTAAAAACTGCAGGCGAAGCAACGGAAAAAACAGGGGTATTCTTTTTTGCGGCAATATGTTCATTTACCATATCAATTGTTTGTGCTACATTATTTGTTTTTATACTGGTAAGGCAAGGTTTATGTAATAATGAAAAGGGAGCCACACAATATATTTGGCTGGCTACATTACAATGGATACTATTTACCCTGGGATTGGGTTTTGTATTAGTGTGGATTGGGTTTTTATCAAAAGTTGTTTAAAATAAATGAACGCTATCAAAACATACCAGAAAATTTTAAATACATGAAACTGCAATAATAAAAGTATTTTTAAAATACAGTTGTGTGCAACAAAATTTGATGAAGCCTCATATTTTTATGTTTAATGCTGAGTATTTATTTTATTTTTTACAATTGCACTATACTGCGCCTGTTTTAATAGTTGCCAAACTAATATGCACACAAATAAAAATTGAAATGTATCGGCAGCAAACCTAAACCAGTTAGTATAAAGTAATTCGTTTATTAACTGCATATCTTTTCTTTTTTCCAGTTCCAGTTGAATAGGGATTTGCATGGTAAAACTGAATATCCAGTCGAAAGTATATGCCAATAAAGAAAGCCAGAGCCATTTTCTCTTAACAAAACGGACAGGAAAAACAACGGCCAGTATATTGAATACCGTCATTATTGCTGAGGGTATTACAAATATATTAATTACTCTTGCGCCCTGGTATTGATGAAAAGCAGCAAAAGTATTTTCATCAATTAATTTCCAGGGTTCATAAATGCCAAAATAATCCACCATGCCGGCACCATAGCAATAAATGGTAAGCAATATAAATACAAATAAAATGACAGTTCGGAATATATTGTTATTCATAGGCTTCATTTTTTAATTTTTATAATTTACGTGGAGGATAAAAAATATTATTGCCTCCATTTACATTCACTTTTCGTTACAATAAATTATCCTTATTTACCGTCAGTTGGCAACACTTTTTTTTTCCATCTGGTAATCTGCATGGCGATGAAGCAGTTTCCACTCACCATTTTCTTTTCTAAAAATTTGAGTAGATCGTAATGTATGAAGAGGCTGCTTTGTATTACCCGTCATTGTATAAGCACGTTCAATAAGCAGAAGAATTGCCAGGTTATCATTTATTATTACATTGATATATTCAATATCTGATTTTGCATTGCGGGTTTTAAATTGCAAAGCGGCCCAATCATACCGGGCGTTCACTTTTGCCCATCCTTTTTCAAATCCTCCAAATCCGCCAAAAATAGAGGCATCGTCAGTTTGAGAGCATATCATTTTCCAGGGTGTGGGATCTCCGTTGATAAATGCATTATAAGCGTTTTGCCATGTTATTAAAAAGGCATTAGAACTTGTATCGCTGCTTACCGGTTTTTCTGAAACGGATTGACCTGAAGAAGGGTTTGTAAATAACGTTCCGGCTGAAACAGCTATCAGCAGGAAAATAAAAATTATTTTTGCATAGATATAAGTATTGGTTGTTTAAAAAAATGTTTTATAATATAAATAACTATTTTTCTTTAATAATCGTAAAGCTTTTATCGGTCAGCGAAATCAAAAACGTTTCCAGGTCTTTTTTCTCTTCAGGAGTTAAGCCAAGGGGCTTAGCCAAAATGGTATCCTTGTTAATGGGGTTCAGAACAATTTTTTCTGTGTCATTATAAAAATCAATTACTTCTTTTAATGTTTTAAATATACCATTGTGCATATAGGGAGCAGTGATGGCTGCGTTTCTAAGGCCGGGCGTTTTAAATTTACCGGCATCTTCTTTATTGCCCGTGATAACAGAGCGACCGCTGTCATTAAATTGCTTACCATCAAACAAACCTATATTTCTAAATTCATGTGTGGTAAAATCAGACCCAAAATGGCATTTAACGCATTTACCTTTTTCATTAAAAATTTTAAATCCTCGTTTCGCTGCATCACTCACCGCAGTAACATCATCATAAAATTTCCAGTCATCAAATGGGCTGTCACTTGTCTCCAATGTTCGTTCAAAAGCTGCGATGGCTTTTGCCAAAAGCTCCGCTGTTGGTTCGCTGTAGAATATTTTTTTAAAGTAAGCAGTATATTTTTTGCTTCGTTTCAAACGCTTTACTGCTTCATCAACAACCAAATTCATTTCATCCGGATTTTTAATGGGTGCCAAAGCTTGTTCCTCCAAAGTTTTTGCACGGCCATCCCAAAAGAAAGAAGTATCCATTCGCAGGTTCATTGCTGTTTGTGTATTTCTTGTTCCTTTTCTACCGGCAAAGCCTGTACTTAAAGCAGAGGTATCTGCAAATGCAAAAGCCGGTTTATGGCAAGTTGCACAACTTATGGTTTTATCTTTCGACAAAATTGGGTCGGAGAATAATAACTTACCCAACGCAATGGCATCTGCAGGCTCATCGTTACTAAACGAAGTAAGCACCGCTATCATTCCTGTTACGAGTACACTGATTACAATAAATCTTTTCATAATCTTATTACCAATTCAAGTTCGCTTCGCTTAAAAAATTTATTACTCAAAAGGAGTTATCACATTATACAATTCCTGGTAAGAACGTTTAGGGTGTATACCAGGAGGAATATTAGGAACCACGTACTTTGCAAACCATTGGTCGGCATCCTGTTTATAATTCCATACCTCCATAACGCTCCATCCATCTTCAACCGGGTGGGCAGTTTGCATAATAAATCCAGGGACCTTTTTAATAGATTCCTTTACTGCCATTAAAACACCGTCGTAACCTTCTTTTGTTTGCCCCGCAACTTTGCTTGAAATTAATACTGCCATAATAGTTGTTTTATTTTTTAATGAAATTTAATTTATAATTTACCTTGATTTAATTCTTCCCATAATCAGCCGTTGCATGCCCTCCCTGCGTTCATCACAACTGTCACTAATGGCTTTAAAGCGGAGTGAATCGGAATTATTAAAAAATAATACTTTGTAAATTCCTTCAGCCCCATTGCATCCATTATCAATAAAAGATAATACACTATCCGTGGCATTTAACCGGTAGGTACCGCTCACAAAGGGTTTTTTATTTATATATCCTTCCATAATGGAATCATTTTTAAATACTACTCCCGTTACATTCCCTTTTTCTGAGGCTTTGCTTTCCCATCTTCCGGTGAGTGGGTCTTGTGTTATAAAAAATGCGGCTGCTGTAATTGCAGCAATAAATAGTGTTTTCATTTTTTCAATTTTTATTGTGTTATTTTTTTATATTTTAGTTAATACCGGTAAGCTCCACATTTACACCAACGGGATTGTTTTCAATTTTTAAAATCACCGGGCTATCCGGGTTATTGAGTACCCAAATCTTTGCACCAGATTCACTTTCCGTATAAAGCGCATCTATTATTTTACCCGATAGCTTAAAGGCATTTTGTTTAGTAGAAGGTTTTACGGTTAATAAAGCCTCATCAAATACCGCTTTCCCATTTTTTTGAAGTGCTGCAAACACGGATTTTGAAAAAAACAGCAGGCTTTGTGTGCCCGGTAACACAAGCTCTTCTCCATCATTGGGCCTGGTATAATAACCGTAGGTTGCACTGTATAACGAAGCTTTGGTTGTTATAAACTTACCCGTGCGGCCATCTTCAAAGCTCCAGGTAAGCGTTAAATTATTATTGTTGAAAGAATCTATATAAAAAAACATGGGAAAGGATTGTGTTTGTACACTTACCAAATATTGTAATGTGTTACGTTCCTTAACATACAGTTTTTCCTGCGCATGTATGGAACTGCAAAAAATAATGAGTGTCAGTAATACAAGTAATTGTTTCATAATTTATTTTTATTTTAATTAATACGAATGGTAATAAAGTATCCTGAACCTCTGAGCACATTGGCCGCATGTTCAATACCCCTCGGTATAAAAATGCAGGCATTGTTTCTTAGAGTATAATCATCTGCTCCAACCTGTATTTGGTATAGTAGTAATTTGTTGGAAAGGATGATGTTTACTTCGTCGTAATCTTCGTGCACATGCGGAAAGGTATACTGCCCGGGAGCTTCGTGTAGTGGCGATATTTCATGTATGGCCAGGTGTACCGGAAAGCCCTTTGCAACAAACCTGCTTATTGCATCTGTGTTTTCATGAAAAGGAATGTTTGCAAGAGCCTCGGGCAACAGTTCAAATACATGCTGATGAGCCAAACCTGTTGCAGAGGGCAATGTTCTGATAAGCGTATTCATTATTTTTTTATTTTTAGTTTCTAAAAAGCTGCTATAAAAATCACCGGTACTCAACATTTATTTCATTAAATATGGTGATGATTAGTAGCTGTTATAATTATTTTTTCATCACCGTTGGATACAGGTTTCATACTTATTGTTTATGCAAACATGCAGCAGATTAATGGCAGGGGCAATAGTATAATTCTACTACTGCTTAAATTTTAAAACAATAAATATTATGGGGAGGGTATTAAATAAAAAGACGAGCAGGATTTTTAGAACTATTTGCTTGCAGTAGCCAGTGTAGCAAAACTTACGCTTGTGCCCGGCACCTGCAGTATGGTTTGTGCGCAGGCTTCCAGGGTGGCGCCGGTTGTAATAACATCATCTACCAGTAAAATATTTTTACCATGAAGTTTAGGTGCATCTTTTACTGCAAAACTTCCTGCTACATTTTCCCATCTTTGTGCACGGTGTTTTTTTGTTTGGGTAGATGTGTAGCGCTTGCGGATTACATTTTTTGTAAGAACAGGTACCTGCATGCTTTCCGCCATTCCATTGCATATAATTTCTGCCTGGTTAAATCCTCTTTTAAATTCTTTATCTGCATATAAGGGCAGGGGAACAAGGTAATCTATATTGCTAAACCTGTTGCTTTGCATTAAACTCCTTGCTATAAGCCCTCCCAGGTATTCTCCAATTTCTTTATTGCCTTTGTATTTAAAATCGTGAATAAGCTGCTGCACTAAATGGCCTTTGGCAAAATAGAAAAGGCTGGTAGCCGCAATGATATTTACCCTGCCCGTGAAAATATTTTCTATCGGGTTGTTTTCTATTGTATCATAACGGGTATAAGGTAAATTACTTATACAGCGCAGGCAAAGCATATTGTTTACAGATAACAAATCGCTGCCGCACCCTGCACAATGATGAGGGTAAAAGAGATGCATGGCATCGGAGAATAATTTTTTTATAATGGCCATTTAATTTATGAATGTACTAATTTAAACATTTGTGCTGTTGAAAGAGAAAATATATTCCGGTAGTGCAGGCTGCAGGTTTTAGATTTGTTGAGTTATAAAATTATTTTTACAAATACTAAGGGCCGCTTTGCATACAACACTGCAGCTTAAATTATTAATTAGCCTTTTTGAAGCAATTTTTACTGTTTAAGAAACCTGTATTTTTGCAGATACAAACAGGTTGTTTATTCATACCATTTAATTTATAATTTTCATGCCATTTACCACACAAAATAAAGTTCGCATAGTTACGGCCGCAGCATTGTTTGATGGCCACGATGCTGCCATTAATATTATGCGCCGCATTTTGCAAAGCAAGGGTGCAGAAATTATTCACCTGGGTCATAACCGCAGCGTACATGAAATAGTAGAATGTGCTATTGAAGAAGATGTACAGGGCATAGCCATTACCAGCTACCAGGGCGGCCATGTAGAGTTTTTTAAATACATGAAAGACCTGCTCAATGAAAATGGTTGCGGTCATATAAAAATCTTTGGCGGCGGCGGCGGCACTATTCATCCCAAAGAAATTGAGGAACTGCATGCGTATGGTATTACCCGTATTTACACCCCCGATGATGGGAGAAAGATGGGATTGGAAGGAATGATTGAAGACTTAATTTCTTCATGTGATATGAGCCTGAATGGAGATGGAAATTATACAATTCCTATGACTCTTGGCGAAGTAAAAGATGTAAGAAAAATAGCAAGACAAATTACTAATGCAGAAAATGGGAATTCCACCACCGGCAACGGACCACTGACTTCGGGTAAAACCATTCCCGTTTTAGGCATCACGGGTACAGGAGGAGCTGGTAAGAGTAGTGTTACCGATGAAATTGTAAGAAGATTTTTGAACAGTTATACGGATAAAACCATTGCGGTAATTTCTGTAGATCCGAGCAAGAAAAAAACAGGCGGTGCATTGCTGGGAGACCGCATTCGTATGAACGCTATTTCTTCTCCACGGGCTTATATGCGTAGCCTTGCCACCAGGGAAAGCGATGTGGCTCTTAGCCAGTATGTGCAGCAGGCCATTGATATTTGCAAAGCTGCCAGTTTTGATTTTATCATTTTAGAAAGTGCAGGCGTGGGCCAGAGCGATGCTTCCATTTTGGATTATTGCAATGTGAGTATGTATGTGATGACACCAGAATATGGCGCACCCTCACAACTGGAAAAAATAAATATGCTGGATTATGCAGACCTTATCTGCCTGAATAAATTTGATAAGGCAGGCGCACTGGATGCCCTGCATGATGTGCGCAAACAATATAAACGCAACCACACATTATGGGATGCAAAAGACGAAGACCTGCCGGTGGTGGGCACCATTGCAGCACAGTTTAACGATGCAGGTATAAACGAATTGTTTGAGCGGCTGATGGAAAAAGTAGAAGAAAAAACAGGTATTGTTTTTAAAGAACCAATAACGCATCATGCACATATAAAAGATACCAGCAGCCAGTCCACCATTATTCCACCAAAGAGGGTGCGGTATTTATCGGAGATTGCAGAAACAATTACAGAATATAATAAGTGGGCAGATGAACAGGCTGCCATTGCCACAAAACTTTATCAATTGGATGGAGTAATAAAAATGACAGATGATAAATAATGAAAGCACCGGTAAGAAAATATAACCAGTGGCTGGTGGAGTTAAAAAATAATATTCACCAGAGCAGGCTCAAGAGTGCATTGCAGGTAAACAGCAATATGCTTATAGAGTACTGGTATATCGGCAAGCAGATAATACAG
>JAYVGA010000292.1:0-6628 GCA_043772635.1 Chitinophagaceae bacterium | reverse complement strand
CTGCAGCTTTCTATAAATTTAAATACCTCAGATTTTATTACTTTAAAATTTTCAAAATTCAACGATTCAGCCGTTTTTTTTATAAAGGTATACATTACCGGATCTTTTTCTACCACCGTACAATCGCTGCAGCCCCGGCTCGCCAGCTCGTAACTGATGCAGCCGGTGCCACCAAACAAGTCCAGTGTTTTTAAATCTTCTATTGCCAGGTTGTTTTGTATAATATTAAATAAGCCTTCTTTGGCAATATCGGTGGTGGGCCTTGTATGCGGCATATTTGACGGCGGTGCAATTCTTCTGCCTCCATGAATGCCGCTTATGATACGCATTTTACCAACAAAATTAAATGACTGAAAAAATGTGCGGGGTACTGGCTCACCGCCTGGGCTGTTGTTATGGCTTCATCCTGCTCCATCAATTCTATATTCAAAAAATACCGGAACAGCTCATCAAATAAATTTGATTTTTTATCTATAAAGCCACTAAGCATAAGCGTTAGCTCCTGTGTATTCATCTGATGCTGCTGGCAGATATTGAGCAGCTGATAAGCTACATCTGCAGGGGTGGTATATTCAAAAAATTGTACCAGCTGCACCAGGTTATCTTTAAATATAAAAACCTTAATGCTGTTTTGATATACTGTGCAATAGAGAGAATTGCCTTTTTGTTTTAGCGTCTGCAGCATCAGGCTGCTGGAATGATGTGTTTGGGCAGAGGGGTATTGCTGCAGTAATGCTGTGTGTATATTGTTATCTACCCGGTACACATTATGCATTGCGCTGTCTTCTATTTTTTCTGCATAACAGGAGGCCTGGATGCTGGTATTATAAATAACTTCCAGCATTTTCTCCTGCATATTTTCTTTATACATGGCTGATGGAACCAGGGTACTTTCTTTAAAGTTGTAACAGATATGACAGCGGGTATAAGCAGGCAAATTTTCTTCTTTAAAAAAAGCAGTCAATTCGTCTGCTATTTCCAGGGCCGTAATATTTTTTTTAAAATGATAAATATACAATCCCCGTACCTGAAATGGATCTTTGCTGTAATACACAAACGAAATGCCCTCCCAGCCTGCTTCTATAAGTAAATGAGCCGGTTGTTGCCCGCCGGCCTCCGGCAATATTTTAAATGCTGTTTTCAAATAATTTATTTAGGGCAACAAAATAAGATAAATTTGCCGCTTTATGGAAACTGCTGCATCAATAAATAATTTACAGGTACAGGTAAACAACAGGCAGATACTGTCTATTGCCTTACCCATTACACTCGCTATTTTAATTCCGCAGATAAATATGCTTACCAACAGCATCTTCCTGGGGCAGCTAAGTACCGAGGCCCTGGGCAATGCGGGCATTACCGGTGTGTTTTATCTAATATTTGCTGTAGCAGGCAATGGCTTTAATAACGCACTGCAAACTGTTTTTTCTAAAAACGCCGGCAGCGGAAACATCCAGGCCTTTAAAGTAATACTGGCACAGGGCATCCGCATTGCCTTACAGTTTTCTGTTGCATGTATTTTGTTTACCTGGCTTATTGCACCTTTTATTATGCGGCAGGTGGCCGATCCGGCAGCGTATCCGCAGGAAATGAGTTTTTTAAAAATCCGCATTTTCGGGCTTCCTTTTTTATTTCTTTTTCAACTGGGCAATGCGTTTTTGGTAGCATCCCTAAACAGCAGGTGGCTCATGATTGGTTTTATTTTTGAAGCATGCGTAAATATTTTACTGGATTACCTGCTCATATTTGGCCACGGCGGATTTCCTGAAATGGGATTTAATGGCGCTGCCGTAGCATCTGTAATGGCCGAAGCCACCGGCATGCTGGTAGTACTGCTGGTGCTGCTGTTTACGGGTCTGAGCAAAAAATACCATTTGCTGCACGATTTAAAATTCAACCGTTTTTTTAATAAAGAAATTTTACGGGTATCTGTGCCGCTGGTAACCCAGTATGTAATCAGCGTAACCACCTGGCTTATTTTCTTTTTGCTTATAGAAACCAGGGGCACCGTGGCCAAAGCCATAAGTAATGTAATGCGCAATGTGTTTGGCCTTGCAGGTGTTTTTGTATGGGCATTTGCCAGTACCACCAGCTCTATGGTGAGCAATCTTATGGGGCAGCAAAAAGAAGATAAAGTGATACCGCTTGTAAAACGCATTATGTGCTGGAGCATTGGCTTGTGTGCCGTAATGTGCGGTCTGCTCAATATTTTTCCGGGTATATTTTTCCGGCTCTTTGGCCAGAGCGAAGCTTTTGTGGCCGAAGGCATACCGGTGATAAGAATGGTTTCGCTGGGTTTAATATTTATGAGTATTGCCAACATATGGCTTAATGCCGTAACCGGAACCGGCAAAACAAAAATAAACCTGGCCATAGAAATTGTTGCCATCATTTTATATTTGGCTTACACCTGGTATTTTATGAGGATAAATTATATTTCTCTCGCCATGGCCTGGAGCAACGAGTTTGTTTACTGGACGGCTATTTTTACCATGTCGTTTATTTATGTAAAAAGCGGCAGGTGGAAAACGGGGAAAATGGCTGATACTGTTTAACCGGTATAAGAGAATAGCTGGGCTAAATAATGGTGCATCCTATGGCGTGACTTAAAATATGGATAGAAATAATGCTCAATAACTTGCCGGTACAATTTGTAGGGGTTCAATGCTCAACAAAAAATTTTCTATGAAAATACACCTGCCTTTTACAATTGAAAATTGAGCCCCTACAAAATGTAGGGGCAAGCTATTGAAAATTGATTATTGAACATTTGGTTTTAAATAAACGGCATTGATTGTGCATTTAATAATTCCCTTTTGTGAAAATTAATTTTCCTGTTTCGGGTGCTAAGTTTTTTTGTTTCCTTTTCTTTGCAGCAAATAAAATAACACATGAGCAGCAAAGTCACTTTACACAAAAGCATGCGTATCTATCACCGCTACCTCGGTTTTTTCCTGGCAGGTATAATGGCTGTATATGCCATAAGCGGTATCATACTTATTTTTAGAGATACCGATTTTTTAAAACAGGAAAAACTGGTACAAAAGCAATTAGAACCAGGCCTTACTGCCGAAGCTCTGGGTAAAGCCATCAAAATACGTGAACTCAAAATAGAATCAATAAACGGCGAATTACAAACTTTTAAAACCGGCACTTACAACAACGCCACCGGCAATGTAAGTTACACCACCAAAACCTTACCCAAAATGGTAGAAAAATTAACGCACCTGCATAAGGCCAATACCAAAGACCCGCTCTTTTACCTGAATATATTTTTTGGTATTTCGCTGCTGTTTTTTGTTATCTCCTCATTTTGGATGTTTATGCCCAAAACCAGTATTTTTAAAAAGGGATTGTATTTTACGCTTGCAGGTGTGCTGCTAACAGTGCTGCTGTTGTTTTGGTAATATCTGGCGAAGTAAGGGTTTTAAAACCTGGCTTACCACACCTTGATTTCACTTCCACAAACTAATTACAGGATATTTTAAAATTGTTACACTTTTTTGTTCCTCTTTTTTATTATAAAAATTGGGGATAAAAAACTAAGTTATCGTTTTTTTCTTCAAAACTCTTCTAAGATTTCGGTTCTGTTTTTTATTTTGTTTCAGCTTAGAATCTGCTGAGGCAAGGTTAGTGAGACACTAACCATGGCGTAGAACATCAGCCCAAAAATGGTTGGGGCAAAACCAATAAACGTATAATAATTTTAGCCCACGCCTTTTAAAAAGATTACAATAGATTTGTTTAGAATTTTTGAACCGAAAAAAATAAAAAAAAATAAATATGAAAAATAAATTTTTAATGCTTTTTGCTGCAGCAATATTTTCTTGTTGTTTTTCTTTTGCCCAGCAGGGCGATCCCAAACTTACAGAAGTGTGGACACCCGAACCGGTAAAAGTTCAACCGGGTAAAACCAACAGCGATGCACCATCTGATGCCATCATTTTATTTGACGGTAAAAATTTAAACCAGTGGGTATCTACAAAAGACAGTACGCAACCTGCCATGTGGACGGTGGCAAAAAATGTCATCACGGTAAAAAAAGGTACCGGCAATATTCAAACTAAAAGGAATTTTACAAATTACCAGTTGCATATTGAATGGCGCATTCCTGCAAACATCACCGGCAGCGGACAGGCACGTGGCAACAGCGGTGTTTTTTTAGCAGCTACCGGCCCCGTTGATGAAGGCTATGAGATACAGGTACTGGATAATTATGAAAATAAAACTTATGTAAACGGGCAGGCAGCCAGTATTTACAAACAATCTATTCCTTTGGCCAATGTTTGTAAAAAGCCCGGCGAGTGGCAATCGTATGATATTATATGGACCGCCCCAACATTTAATGAAGACGGCACCATAAAAACTAACGGCCGCATTACTGCTTTGCAAAATGGTGTATTGGTACAAAATAATGTGGAAGTAAAAGGTATAACAGTTTATATAGGCAAACCTTATTATAAAAAACATGGTGCTGCACCTATAAAATTACAAGACCATGGTGATCCGAGTGAGCCAATCAGTTATAGGAACATTTGGGTGAGGGATTTATAAGTAGTATCTATTTTTGTTAGTTTCACCTGGGTATGATTCACAGGCTTTGCGTTTCAAATTCCTCCCAGTTACCCATGGGCGAAGATTTTTTTAAAATTAGAATAGCCTGTATTATTATTAAAAAAAACAGGCTTGTTTTTGCTAACTTCCCGTTCTTAATACTAATATATGAAAAAGGTATTTTCTTTTTGGGTGTTTTTTACAAGCCTGTTTATTTACACACTATCCTTTGCCGGCATTCGCCTGCCGGCTGTTATTTCCAGCAATATGGTATTGCAGCAAAAATCCAAAGCAACGCTATGGGGCTGGGCAGATCCTGCAGAAAAAATATTTATTACTACATCCTGGAACAATGAGATGGATTCTGTAGTTACCAGCGGTGATGCCAAATGGAAAATTAATATTACTACTCCACCGGCCGGCGGGCCTTATACTATTACGCTCAAAGGAGGAAACACTATTGTGCTGGATAATATAATGATAGGTGAAGTATGGATTTGCTCCGGGCAATCCAATATGGAATGGAGCAGCAATCAAAATTTAAAACAAATACTTGAAGAACTGCCAAACAGCAATAACAGTAACATCCGCTTATTTCATGTTCCTAAAACAACATCAGTAAATCCACAGGAGAATACTTCCGGAGAATGGAAGGTTTGCTCTCCTGAATCTTTAAAAGGGTTTAGTGGAATAGGCTATTTTTTCGGAAAAAAATTACAGCATGATCTGAATATTCCTATTGGTCTTATCAATGCCAGTTGGGGTGGCACCCCCGCCGAGGTTTGGACACCTGCCGATGAAGTAAATAATGATGCGGAATTAAAACAGGCTGCTGCAAAACTAAGCCCGGCAGCCTGGTGGCCGGTAGTATCCGGGTTAACGTATAATGCCATGATTTATCCGCTTACCAACTTTCCTGTTGCAGGCGCCATTTGGTACCAGGGTGAAAGCAACACCAATACTTATCCATCTTATCAAAAATTATTTACAACGATGATTGGTGCCTGGAGAAAAGCATGGCAAAAAGAATTTCCTTTTTACTATGTACAGATAGCACCTTTTAAATATGGAAATAAAAATATAGCTGCCTTACTCCGGGAACAGCAAACCAAAACGCTTAGCTATCCTAAAACAGGCATGGTGGTGATAACCGATATTGTAGACGATGTAAAAGATATTCATCCGCAAAATAAAAAAGATGTAGCGGAGCGGCTTGCAAATTGGGCATTGGCAGATACTTATAAAAAAAATATAATTGCGTACAAAAGCCCTATGTTTAAAAGCCTTGATATAATAAAAGATAAGGGTATATTATTTTTCGATAATGTGCCGAATGGTTTTACAATAAAAGGGAATGCTAAGGCAACAGAATTTTATATTGCCGGTGCGGATAAAATTTTTTTACCTGCAGAAGTAAAACTGGAAAAAGACAGGATCATTGTTTTCAATAAGCAAATAAAAAATCCGGTTGCCGTAAGATTTGCATTTAGCAATACAGCTATATCAAACCTTTTTAGTAAAGAAGGTTTGCCGGTTTGCCCGTTCAGAACAGACGATTGGGAAACGGATACAGGTAAAGAAACTGAATAATAAAATATATGCAGCAGTTAAAAGTATAATTCTTTTCTCCTTTCCATGTGGTTCTTTCGCCTGATGGTAAATATGTCCTTATGCATTTGCTATAAATCTAATCATCACTTTTTACATACCGTTTTATTTAATCCGAAGGTTTCGGTTCTGGTTTTTTATTTTGTTGCAGCTTACCATGTGCGGCGGCAAGGTTAGTGAGAAAACAGCAATCAGCAGCTCACTCATGCACCATCCAATTGTTTGATATTCGTAATGATCTCCTCTTGCCATCTTTTTACAACATTGAAAAGAACTATCAATCCTTTTCATTAGTGGCACACCTAACCCTGGCGAATCCGGGACACTTACCAAAGCAGAGATAATTATTTTCTGAACGAATAGTTGTTGTTTTTAATTTGCAACAATGTTGCAGCAATTACTTATCTTTGTTTTGTGATTGAAAAAAATAGAATATGGATCAGAAAAAAAGCAGCCGGTTTGTTGC
>JAYVGA010000291.1:0-30107 GCA_043772635.1 Chitinophagaceae bacterium | reverse complement strand
CGGCAGTCAGAATCGCTGAGCACATTACTGGTAGAGCGGTACAACCGGGATGCTATACCCATATCGCTGCTTATTCTCACTGTTATTGGCGTTTCCCTCGCTTCCCGAAAAGTTAGGGGCGGCAGCGGTATGCACCTGGCCATTGGCATTGTACTCTGTGTGCTCTATATTTTGTTTAGCAGGATAAGTGTGGTGTTTGCCACCAAGGGAAGTTTTTCTCCCTGGCTTGCGGCGTGGATACCCAATATTGTTTATGCATTTATTGCATTTTATTTGTATAAAAGAGCACCTAAATAAACCATCTGTTTTTAAGGTAAAACTTTCTTTTAAAACTTTTGTTTAGCAGTTGCAGTCATCGTAATTTTAAGGCATCTTTTTAAAAGATACCATTTTAAAAATTACAGGAAGCCAAGGCTGAAGCATCAGCATTATTTTGATGGTTTTAATTCCACTTTTTAATTAAATATATAATGTACTACAAAGACGTTCATAAACTTTTGGTAAGCCGGTCTTAAAATTTAATATCATTTATCTTCAATCATAATCAATGGCAAGTATAAAAGAAAGGTTTAAACAAAAAGCAGATACAGTTGCTGCAGGCATTAAAGAATTATTAAAAGAACATGGCGATAAAGTAATTGGAGAAGTAACCCTATCGCAGGTGTATCAGGGCATGCGTGGTATAACCGGCCTGGTTACAGAAACTTCTTTGTTGGATGCACAGGATGGCATCCGTTTCCGGGGTTACTCTATTCCCGATCTGCAGCAAAAACTTCCTAAAGCACCAGAGGGTTCAGAGCCCTTACCCGAAGGCTTATTTTTGTTGATGTTGCTGGGTGAGCTGCCATCAGACGAAGATGTGCAGGATCTTACCAGCGTGTGGCAGCGCCGCAGTCATGTGCCCAATCATGTGTTTGCAACATTAGAAGCTTTGCCGGTATCTACCCATCCAATGACACAGTTTGTTGTGGCAATAATGGCGCTGCAAACAGAAAGTCAGTTTGCAAAAAATTATGCAAAAGGCATGAACAAAAAAGATTATTGGGATGCCATGTTTGATGACAGCATGGATTTAATAGCACGTTTGCCCCGTATAGCTGCATACATTTACAGGCGTAAATATAAAAATGGAGAACATATTCAACCCAATGGTTTATTAGACTGGGCCGGCAATTTTGCACACATGATGGGATACGATGATGAAGGATTTAAAGAGCTCATGCGTTTATACATGACCATTCATGCCGATCATGAAGGAGGTAATGTAAGTGCACATACTACACACCTTGTTGGCTCTGCTCTTAGTGATCCTTACTTAAGTTTTGCTGCCGGTATGAACGGGCTTGCAGGCCCATTGCATGGCCTGGCTAACCAGGAAGTAATTAAATGGATATTTGAATTGAGAGAACAGATAGGCAGTGAGTCGCCTACAACAGAGCAGATAGCAGAATATGTAAAAACAACTTTGAGCGAAGGAAAAGTAGTGCCGGGTTATGGCCATGCAGTATTGCGCAAAACAGATCCACGCTTTACGGCACAAATGGAATTTGGTAAAAAGCATATGCCCGATGATCTGCTGGTACAAACCGTTTGGAATGTGTACGAAACTGTGCCACCCATATTAAGCACCATGGGAAAAATTAAAAACCCCTGGCCCAATGTAGATGCACACAGTGGCGCATTGCTGGTACATTATGGCATGGTGGAGTATGAATTTTATACCGTATTATTTGGAGTTTCACGTGCCTTGGGCGTACTGGCAAGCCTTTGCTGGGACAGGGCGCTGGGCTTTCCACTGGAAAGGCCAAAATCTATTACAAACGATTTGGTAAAATTATGGCTGGAAGGAAAAGATAATATTTGGGGGGATTAAATCTTTTTAAATTATTTATAAATGCCTTGATTTTTTCAGGGCATTTTTTTTAGCAACTTTATAAACGCATAATTAAAATATTTTTCATACAGGCAAAAAAAAGGGACCAGGATAAAAATCCAGCCCCGCTTTAAAATCCAATATCCTATGAAAAACCGAAAAGGAATAAACATGAATTGAGCCAGATATTTTAATACTGAAAATTAAGATGGCTTAAGTAAAAGTTTCTACAAATAGGGAATAAATGAATATGTGTTGCTTACTTAATTGCCTGTATTGATAATAGCACGGTATAATTTACTGCACTAATATTTTCTTATACCAAACTGAATTTCATTTTAGGCTCCGGATAGCTATCGGGACGGCGGCAGAAATTCAAGCAAAGCGTTTTTGAGTTGGGGGTTTTGGTAAATACCTTTTGGACTAACTATAAAATCCAATCGGTATTACTAAAAAATATTGTTGGCTTTTATAAATGCTTAAAATATAATTTGCAAAGCAAAAAAAAACCGGCTGATAAGCCGGGTGCAAATTGTATTACTAAATTTTGTTATTGTTTAATTTTCTTCAGCAACATCACATAACCGCAAAGGTCTTTCTTTTTCTTTTTATTTACCTGTAGTGGTTTTATCATATGGTACTCTGTAAACTTAGGGATGTAATCATAACTTATCACATTGCCATCTACATCGCCCCACATTTTTTTCTGGTATACCACCTGCTTTTCGTTCCAGTCAAACATGCGTACTTCATATAATTTAGAACTCATATCTCCAATAAATATAAACTGGTACCAGCTGCCTTGCGTTAAGGGAACAATCACCGGAATTTCATATTCGCTTTCCATAGTTACACTGGCTTCTTTAACCACAACAAAACCAGCTTCCGCTAATTTATTTTTAATACTGTCTGCCTGTTGTTTTATGGAAATGTTGTTGCATGCCGTCTGCCTTATAACTGTTTGCGCCTGCACCGGTATATAGGTCGCAAAAAAGAAGAATAGTGTTAATAATACGAGTTGGTTTTTCATTTGTGTGGATCTAGAGATAAATGGATAAACAATTATAGACCTAATTCTTCACTCAGCCAAATATGTTAGCCATTCGGAAACGTGTTTTTTTTAACTATTATTGTGGATACAGGAAAATTAAGTATAAAAAACAGCCTTGTGTGCATTTACCCTATAACCCCCCTTTTTTAATTACCAAAAAATTAAGGCTTTTTGAAAAAATAATAGGTACCAGCCTGCTGAAGACAGGTTATCACCAGGTCATTTATGCACACATGTGGCGGCAGGCTGGCGCAATGATAAATGGTTTCGGAAATATCATCAGCGGTTAAAGGAATAAGATTTTGGTAGGCAGCAGCTGCCTTATCCTCATCGCCTTTAAATCTTACGATAGAAAAGGCTGTTTCTACAGCTCCCGGATGAATGCCGGTAACCTTAATTCCATGTTTTAGCAAATCTATACGCATGGCTTTATTTATAGCATCTACTGCAAATTTGCTGGCACAATACACATTGCCGTTTTCATATACTTCTTTGCCGGCAACGGAACCAATATTAATGATATGTCCGCCGCCTGTATTTTTCATAAATGGCAGTACCGCCCTGCTCACATACAAGAGGCCATGAACATTTGTATTTAACATGGTTTCCCAATCATTCATATTGGCTTCATCAAAAGCCTCTCTCCCCAGTGCAAGGCCGGCATTGTTTATAAGAATATTAATTTGCTGCCACTCTTGTGGTAATGAATTGATATTTGTAAATACTGCTTCCTTATCCTGCACATCAAAACAAAGCGTAAAAACTTTTACCAAAAAATTTTCTTCTATTTCTTTTTTCAACAGCTCCAGCCTGTCGGCTCTTCTGCCTGTTACAATAAGATTATATTTTTCTTTAGCAAATTTTTGGGCACAGGCTTTTCCAATTCCGGAAGTAGCCCCCGTAATAAAAACTGTTTTATTCATACATGCAAAATAAATCAATAAATGATTGTGATGTGGAATATTGAATATTGAATGTTGAATGTCACAAATTCGATATTGGATATCCGATATTTGAACATGTGCCCATTACCTTATCAGCACCACATACCCCTTCAGTGTTCTCACCTGGCCTTTAAAAGTTACACCCTGCGCCATCCATACAAATGTAGCAGGATCCTGTGGTTTGCCTTTGTGTATTCCATTCCAGCCATCAGCAATTTTAGAAGTAGCAAACATTAATTCTCCAAAACGGTTGTAAACTCTAAAATAGACAAGCGATTTCATTCCAATTAAAATGGGTCTCGTAACATCATTAAGCCCATCGCCATCTGGTGTAAACGCAGTAGGCACATACATACCGGGATCTATTTTATACACCTTTACCCTTATGCTGTCGGTTCCAATGCATCCAAACTCATCCCTTCCTGTTACAACATATTTTATGCTGCTGTCTTTTATATTTGCCACCGGGTTATGTATAGCAGCATTGCTTAACCATGTGGCCGGGGCCCAGGTATAATTTAATGCACCGGTAGCATTTAGTAACAGCAGTTCATCTTCTACAATACTGGTATCGGCAGGGCCGGCATCTACCAAAAGCGAAGGAATTACATTTACAATAACAGTATCGTTAATGGCTTTTGTACATCCCAGGGTATCGGTAACCGTTACAATGTAACGCATGGTTACAGCAGGCTGCTGCACCACAGGATTTGCAATAAGCGGGTTTGAAAGAAATGTTGCAGGTGTCCATACATAATTACTGCCGCCACTTGCGCTAAGGGATACATCAAAGCCTATACAAATTATTTTATCATTGCCGGCAAATGCAGGGGGATAGGGCACAACTTTTATGGTAACATCCGACTGTGCCTGGCATTTACCAATATTACCAATAAGCGTATAGGTAATGGTAGTATCCGGTTTGGTAAGTGGGTTTCTGATACCCGGATTGTTTAAAAATAAATTGGGTGTCCAGGTATAACTTACTGCATCGCCGGTAGCACGCAGGGCAAAACCTTCGCTGCGGCAAATAGAAGTATCCGGCCCGGCATCAATAGTTACCTGTGCTTTTACATCTACCAAAACAGAATCATCATTATAGCAGCCAAACAAATTGGTATAACGCACTTTGTACAAAGTAGGCGCATCAGGACTTACCAATGGCGTAAAAGAACTGGTATTATTTATCATGTAGTTGGGGCTCCACAATACTGTGCCGGGCCCGGCTACATTAAGTTGCAAAGTATCAATGATGCATATTAAAGTATCGTTGGTAATATCTACCAGCGGTTTTGTTCTCACTAAAACAGATACGGTATCTGTTCTCCTTTTACTGCAGCCATTTACTCCTACGGATACAATATAATTGGTAGTGATAGCTGGCGATGCAACAGGATTTGCAACAGTAGTACTGCTTAATCCGGTGGCGGGAGACCAGCTATAACTGCTGCCACCACTTGCCATTAACTGTACAGAATTTTGCCCACCACAAAAAGAAGTATCGGGCCCGGCATTGGGTATGGCCAAGGCCGTAACAGGAATATTTACTGTTTTTGAAACCACGCAATTTTTGCCCCATCTTGTTTGTAAAGTGTAGCTGGTGTTTACCAGTGGATAAGCTTTTGTAATACGGCTGTTGGGCGTAGCTACTGTTGTTGCCGGGCTCCATTGCCAGGTTAGGTTATTTGTTTTATTGCTGCTGCCTGTAAGTGTTAAGGTATCTTCCTGGCAGATGATGGCAGGCAAAGCATTAATAGCATTGGTTAAATCAAAGAGTGGTGTTAGCCTTACTGTATCGCTGCTGCGGCAGCCTGCATTTTCTAAAGTTACTGTGTAGGTAGTGGGCAGGGTTGGAAAAACAACAGGTGTAGCAGTACTGGCATTTAAAATATTAGTACCGGGGCTCCAGCTAAAATTGCCTGTACCCGTTGCCGTTAGTTGAAGAGTGTCTAAGCCGCAATAGGAACTATCCGGGGAAAGCAGGGAGAGAAGAGGGCTGGGCAAAATGGTAATATTATGTGTAATACTATCCCTGCACCCAAGGTTATTTACAGAAACTAATTTTACCGTGTATGTTCCCGGTGCAGTGTAAGTGTACCTTGGGTTTTGCTGCCTGCTGGTATCTGCTAATGTAGTATTATCTCCAAAATTCCAGTACCAGTT
This sequence comes from Chitinophagaceae bacterium, assembly GCA_043772635.1. Taxonomy (GTDB): domain Bacteria; phylum Bacteroidota; class Bacteroidia; order Chitinophagales; family Chitinophagaceae; genus Ferruginibacter. The sequence goes on along the minus strand of JAYVGA010000291.1, from coordinate 24,076 downwards.
ACTTACCGTGCCATAATTGGTTCGGGTACTATCATTAAACTGAATAGGTTTTCCTGCACAATAAGGAGCAGTTGATGTAAAGCCGGAAAAAAAACCTGGAAATACACTTACAACCTGTGTGGTAGAATCTATACAGGGTAAGCCACGGTTTACAATAAGTTTTATGGTATATATGCCTGCAACGCTAAAGGTATGATTGGGATACTGGGCAAGGGAAGTATCGTTGCTGCCAGAAGCAGGATCTCCAAACTGCCAGAACCAGTTTTGAATAGATGGACCATCTGTGTTGTTTTGAAATGATAAAGTAAGATTGCCACAGGTAACAAAGTCTGGATCAAGTGTGGCGCCTACCGGTGAGCATGGGGCCACTTTAAGATGCAATTCTTTTCTGGAGTCTGCAAAATAAATTCCATTTCTGTATTCGGCTACACAAATAGTAATTACATATTCTCCTGTTGGTGGTGCAATGCCGCTTACTATTCCTGTTACAGGGTTTATGTTTGCCAGGCGCCCTAATGGACGAACTCCTGAATACGGAAACTGGTATGATACAGAAGTGAAAGGTGGGCTGGAAGAAGGTAGTGGTATAGGATCGCTTTGAGAACCGCCAGTGTATGCATTGCAAAAAGAATAAACCAGTGAGTCTCCATCTGTATCTGTTGCAGCAAAATTTATAGAAAATGGATTATTGGCACATATAATTGTGGTATCATTAAAATTAAACAGCGGGCTGGCATTTATATGCGATGAAGGTAAAGGAGAATTTACGCCCGGAATACTGATGGTGTACGTTTCTCCAATAGAGTTAGAAGGGGCCTGAAGATTACTGATGGAATTTATTCTGCAGCATCTTTGTTTTGAAATAATATATCCGGAAGAAGAGGAATCTAATTCTACTATGGTTTCATAATTTAAAATCTGGTAACAGAGAAAAGGAATTGAATTTATGCATGGATAACAAATTACAGACTGGCAGTTACCAATTTGTTTGGTTGGCCCTAAAGAAGCCACTTCATCCATAATGAAAGTATAAGGTGAACTGCCATTAAAAATAGAAAAGTTGATGGTAGGTTCTATAAGTATTGAACCACACTCTATATAATAATTAATTCCAATTTTGTAACGTAGTTTATTAGTATCAGTTGTACCCCTGCCAATATATTCGTAATACATCCATCCTCCTTTAGTATGGGTAGCCATAACAGAAAAAAAAGATGAAATAAAAATAATAAGGAGTAAAATTTTTTTCATGTGCAGCAGTTATACTGATATGCCTTTATAAATAGTCCAGAATTTTTCAGGTCGGCATTTACCAAATACCAAAACACAAAGGCATTCACGGATTTCAGTCCAAACGCTTTAACCTAAAATGAAATTGCATTTAGTATTAGAAATTAATATCCTAAATTAACCTAAAAATGCTGCCTGAACAAACAGGCAGCATTTTTAGATTATATCGTGATGATTATTTTATCTTATCAAAACAACCGTTCCTTTCTTCTCTATCTTTTTGCCCAGGTAGTTGGTGCCGGCTGCATACCATACAAAAGTACCGGTGCTTTGTGGCTGGCCCTTAAAATTTCCATCCCATCCTGCTTCTACCTCTGTGGTGCTGTATACGAGTTCTCCCCAGCGGTTATATACCCTAAAGGCATCCAGCGATTTCATGCCTATAAGCAGCGGCCGGAATACATCATTTTTATTATCTCCATCGGGGCTAAAGCCTGTGGGTACCAGCAGATCCGGATCTATTTTATATACCGTTACATTAATGGTATCCAGCCCAAAGCATCCCTGGGCATTGCTTACTTTTACGGCATACTCAATGTTTTCCTGTGGCAGGGCTATGGGGTTTGGTATAGATGGATTGTTTAACCAGTCTATAGGCGTCCATTGATAAAATATACTGCCTGTTGCATTAAGTTGTAATAGCTGGGTAAGTACAACACTGGTATCCCTTGGGCCGGCATCTGCAATTATTTTAGCCACGGTAACTATAATTGTATCATACTTAGGTTTAGGGCAACCGAGTACATCTCTTACTTGTACAATGTACCTCATATCTATGGGCGGGCTTTGAGAAACAGGATTGGCAATTGTTGATGCCGATAAATAACGGGCCGGCCTCCATAAATAAATGCTGCCGCCACTGGCCTGCAATTGTACCGATTTGCCAAAACATATTGTGGTATCCAATCCTGCATTAGCCAGGGGATAAGGCACTGTTCTTATAACAATATCATCTTCTTTAAAACATTTTCCTATTCTGCCAATTACATGATAGCTGTTAAGAGGAGAAGTGGGTGTGGCTACCGGGTTTTGCAAACCGGCATTATTTAAAGTAAGTGCGGGTGTCCAGGTATATTGCAGGGCATCGCTGCTTAGCGGCAGTGTAACAGTATCGGTAAGGCAAATGGTAGTATCTGCACCTGCAGCTAAGGTTACCACATCTACTACTTTTACGGTAATAGATTCTGAAGCCGTACACCCAAATGCATCTGCATACTGAGCCGTATAGGTTGTAGTTATATTGGGGCTAACCAGTGGGGTAAAACTGGTTACATTATTAATCATATAATTGGGGCTCCACAGAATGCTGCCTCCGGAACTGGCTACAGCATTGAGCTGCAGCGTATCTATAGAACAGATAAGCGTATCGTTGCCCACGGCAAATGAAGGACGGTCTACAATCTCAATTTTTTTGATTATGGTATCCAGGCATCCTTTATCGCTGCCTACAATAAGACTTACATCGTAAAAACCAGCAGTATTAAAAGTATAAGACGGGTTTTTTATGCGGCTGGTATCGTTGGTTAATGCAGCAATACCAAAATCCCATTTCCACGAATTTGGAGCGCCATAATTAAGTGTGGTAGCATCATTAAACTGTACCGGAATATTTTTGCACATAGGAGAGTTGTCTGATATGCCAGGAAAAAATCCGGGAAAAACGCTGAGTTTAGATGAGGTAGAATCGGTGCAGTTGCCCCCGGGGTTTACCACCAGCTTTAATGTATACACGCCGGCAACAGCATAAGTATGGGTAGGGCTTTGATCAGTAGAGGTATTTCCATCGCCAAAATCCCATAAAAAACCAACGTTGAGCGGAGAGGTATTAAGGTTTGAAAAATTAAATGTAAAACCATCGCAGCTAATATAACTGGGCTGTAACTGTGCACCTGCAAAATCGCAGGGTGCTACGGTTATAATAAAATCTTTACGGTGCATGGCCTTAAACTGTCCGGTGGTTCTGTGGTATGAAGTAACACAAACCGATACTACATATTTACCTGCATCGGGGGCAATACCGCTAATGATGCCTGTTAGCGGGTTTATGGTTGCCCGGTTACCTAATGGTTCTGCTCCGGAATAACCATTTATATAAATTACCTCCCCATATGGAGGCGGTGCAGGGTCAGTTGGATTGGCATTTCTTACTGTACCTCCGTTATAAGCATCGCAAAGGCTGTATACCAGCCTGTCATTATCGGGGTCTGTGGCGCTAAAATCTAATGTAAAGGGTTTATTGTAACATACCACAGATATTCCCTGTGCAAAACGGGCGCTGTTATCTGTACCGGATATACCCAAATCGTTTGTGCCGGGAATAGATGTTATGTAAGTAGCACCTACAGAGTTAGGAACATTTTCTATTCCATCTACCCTGCAGCAGGTTTGATAAGATGCAGTGTAGCCCAATTCATTATCGGGCAGGTCTATATCAAAACTATAATACCCCACGGTGTAAACCAGCGTGGGAGGATTGGTAATGCAGGGTGGTAATGGGTTTATGGGTAATTGCTCTGTATTGGATATACTTATACTTCTAAAGCCGATGGATCGCCCGTTATTATTATCAAAAATTCCAATTATTACTGTTGGTGGCATGCCGGCACAACTAAAGCAGTTTTCATCTCTAAAAAGCTTTAAGGTAATGGTATAAGCCTTGGTGTTTGGGGCAGTACCCGGGCCTTTAAAATCGTATATCATTTCTCCACCAGTAATATGCTTGGCACTGGCTGCAGAAAAGCCAGCTGCAAAAACCAGTATAAGTAATAGATGCTTCATTAAAAAATGATAAGTGTGGAAAACAGAAATTGTAAATTAAACAAAAATGCTGTGTTTGCTTTGTATTATACGTAAATTCCCTGCAAAAAGTCTGTGAAAACAAATAAACTTTTTTCCTTTTCCTCCAGCATACCCATATGAGCACTGTGGCGTAAAATATGAATATGAGCTGTAGCCGGCAAATGAGATTGCTCAAGGCCATGCTCCAAAAGCACGGCTTTATCATGTGTGCCCAGGATAAACAAAACTGGGCCAGAAAAAGTTTTAAGCACATGAGTATGGTCGGGCCGGGCTATCATGGCCCCGTAATATTGCACAAGGGCTTCGGGTTTAAAGCTCGCCCCTTTTTCTATCAGCCGGTTAATATCTTCTTTATTTTTTTGGGCATCCATAAATAAACCTGGTGTGCTTGTTTTTAAAAATGCTGCTGAGCCATTTTGGTTTATAAATTCAATGGCTTTTTTACGGGTTTCTTTTTTGGTTTCGTCATCTGCATAGGCACTGCTGTGAAAAAGGCCAAATGCATGCAGCATCTGCGGATATTTTTCGGCAAAGGCCAATGTAATATAGCCACCCATACTGTGGCCAATCATTGTGCATTTTTCTATATTTTCTTTTTGCAATATTGCGTAGATACTATCTGCATAATCTTCCATGCCAATATTTTCTCCGCTTAGCAATGATGATGATCCGGTGCCGGCAATATCGGGTATGATGAGTAGATAATTTTTAGACAGAACTGCTGCCAATTCATCCCATACACTACTGTCTTCTCCAAAGCCATGCAGCAGAACTACAGGGTTTCCCTGCCCCAGAATACGGTAATGTAAAGTGCCATTTTTGTACAATAGGTTTTTATTATGCATAAGATTTTTTTTATTGATGCCCGTTATCATAAACAAAGCATTTAATGGCAGCAGAAAAAGATACTTTGTTCTTTAATACAACAAATCTAAACCTTGCCAGCGACAGAAAGTTTTTTTGTATGTTGTTTTCTTATTGTTTTTTTATCACATTGTTTCTTTTAAACTTGCAACCCTCAGCATGACAGGACAAAACTTTTTGTACAAATGCGTAAAGATTTAAATGCGGTAATATTTTCCTTTAACTTTTATATAACTCCTGATAAAACATACAACCCTGTGCTGTCATGCTGAGGAACGAAGCATCTCAGCATTTCGCAATTAAAAGATGCTTCGTTCCTCAGCATGACAGGACGAAGTTTTTTAATAAATAGGCAAATAAAATAAAGGCTTAGAAGCTATCTAAAAATGATTCTATGAATTTCTTATTTGACCAAAAGTGGCCGGTGGGGACACCGGCCACGGCGTATCGCCGCCGTTCGTGGGACACGAACGGCTTATATGGTGAAAGAAAATTCTATTTTTAGACAGCTTCTAAGAGAGCAAAAAAAAAAGAGATGAAAGAGAAAAAGAGAGGGGGATATTTAAATTTCTTTGTTCTCTTTTTCTCTTTGTTCTCTTAGCAAAAAATAAGCAGAGAAAAAGAAGGCATAGAAAAAAGCTTCAGTTATTTATTTTTTACAACACCATTAGTGATTTCCTTTGAACGTTTTTTACATAGCTTCTTCTTTTTTTCTGTTCAATCAGCAAACATTTTTACGAATAGCGTATGATGAAATTATTTTAGTTTTTAAAATATCTTACCAAAGCCCTGAAGATTAAAAGTATTACAAAGGGGATTAACGAAACGTTTAATTGCTGGGGTAAAAAGAACCACACTCCCAATACCAGCAGGCCGCAAATGGCTGTAAATAAAAAATATTTTTTTACCCAAATTTTGTTGCTGCTTATAAAAAATGAAATGATTAAATGAGCGGGCCATGCCCAGAGGAGGTTGTAGTTATTTTTTGTCATGCTGTGATCGGTAGCCACCCACATAAATATTAAAAGAAAACCCAGCATGCCTGTACAAAAAAATAATAATCCATCCAGGCCGCTAAGCATTAAGGGTAATTTTTTATAAAATGCTACATGCAGCAGCAGGAAAAAAAGTAATAATGAAACAAAAAATACCATGGGTGTAAAAAATGATTTTTCTTTTACATGGGCCGGCAAATCGTACAGATTTTTGGATGATGCAACCACAACAGTATTTCTTGTACTGTCCAGGGCTTTCATCAAATTATCCGGAAGAAACTGCTGATCGGATGCCGTCATGATTTTATCTGTAGGTGCGCCAAGCAAAATATCTATGCCCAGTTTGCTCCATGGCTGATGGCCCTGGTTTAGTTTTTGGTGAATGGCCTGCCTGAAACGCATGCCCTCCCTGGTTACAGGTGGAAGTATGGGTGTGGGCTGTTTGCTTTTTACAATAATATCCCTCAGGCGTGTGGTACAGTTATCAAAAAAGAAATCGTACTTGTAGTATTTATTTTCTTCTTTTAAATTTTCAATTAAGGCTTGCTGGATATTTATTTTTTCGGGTGCAGAAAAATTGAGTAACTGCTCCGTCATGCCACGGTTGGTAGCCTTGTAATTGTATTTAAAATCTTCAAAGCCCTCGGTGCTTACATAATACAATAATTTGCCCCTGATAAATTTTAAATAAAAACCTTCGTCATCAAAATTAAAAGTGCCGTAGTTGTACACAATATCTGTAACAGTGTTACTGTCTGTAACCCTCAGGGCACTGTGGCCAAAAATGGAATACAGTTCATCGCCGGGAGTGCAGGTGAGCAGGGAGATGCGGATGCGGGAACTATCCTGGGCAAATGTGCAAATGGGCAAAGAGGCAAATGTGAAAATAAAAAAAAGGCAGAGGGCAAATTTGCCAGTAAAAAACCGGGACAATAATAATGTAGAATTTTTTTCTTTCATGGCGGGTACGAAAATAAGGCAAATGGGTAAATAGGCAATGGGCGATGGGCAAATGGCAATTGGCAAATGGCAATGGGCAATATGCAAAAGGCAATAGGTAATGGGCAATAACAATAGGCAAATGAACGTATACCTTACTCTTAATGCTTTAATGCTGAATAATGGTATGCCGTACAAGAGGGCGATGCAAGAATGCTATATAGTAATTCAAAAGCCCGGACAAAAAACTTCACCTCAAACCCCACAATCACAGAGGGCATCTCTTAAGTTTATTATTTATTTACTTTAATAAAAATAAAGACACTAAATCCGCTTCAATCTCCTCCACAATCAATCCCCCTTCAGAGGGCGGAGGGGGTTTTTACCTGCTGTAATTAGGCGCTTCTTTAGTTACAGCAATATCGTGTGCATGGCTTTCCTTCATACCTGCATTGGTTATTTTTACAAATTGTGCATTTTGCAATGCTTTAATATTGGCAGCACCACAGTAACCCATACCCGCTTTTAAACCGCCGGTATATTGATGCGCTACTTCTTTTAAGCTTCCTTTAAATGCCACACGGCCTTCAATACCTTCTGGCACAAACTTTTTTATATCATCTTCTACATCCTGAAAATAACGGTCGCTGCTGCCCTGCGCCATGGCACCCAGGCTGCCCATGCCACGGTACTGTTTAAATTTGCGGCCTTCATAAATAATTGTCTCGCCGGGGCTTTCCTCTGTGCCTGCAAATACATTACCCATCATTACACAGGTGGCACCTGCAGCCAGGGCTTTTACCATATCGCCGGTATAGCGTATGCCACCATCGCTTATGATGCCCACGTTCCTGTTTTTTAATGCTGCCGCAACTTCCATTACTGCTGTTATTTGCGGTACACCTGTGCCTGCTACAATTCTTGTGGTGCAGATAGAACCGGGGCCTATGCCTACTTTTACGGCATCGGCTCCTGCATCTGCCAGTGCTTTTGCGCCTGCACCTGTACCTACATTACCTGCTATTACCGGCAGGTTTTTAAACAATTTTTTTACACTCTTCAGCATGTCTATCACGCCTTTGGTGTGGCCATGCGCACTATCCAGGCAAATAATATCTACACCCGCTTTTTGCAGGGCATCTACCCTTTGCAAAGTATCGGATGTGATGCCTACACCGGCTCCTACGAGCAGGCGGCCAAAAGAATCTTTTACTGCATTGGGATGGCTTTTTAATTTGAGTATATCGCCAAAAGTAACGAGGCCTATGAGTTTGCCTGCTTTATTTACCACCGGTAATTTTTCTATTTTATTTTTTTTAAAAATGAGCTCTGCTTTTTTAAGATCAGTTCCTTCGGGGGCAATAATGAGATTTTGAGTAGTCATTACCGTACTCACTTTTTGCTTATAGTTTGTTTCAAACCTAAGATCCCGGTTGGTGAGGATGCCTACTAGTTTTTGCTGTGCATCTACAATGGGAATGCCCCCAATTTTATTTTCTCTCATCAGCCTTATAGCTTCGCCAATGGTAGCATCTGCAGTAAGGGTAATGGGGTCCAGTATTAAACCGTTTTCGCTGCGTTTTACTTTTCGTACTTCTGTGGCCTGCTGCTCTATGCTCATATTTTTATGCAGTATGCCCAGGCCACCTTCCCGTGCAAGCGCAATAGCCAGTTCTGCTTCTGTTACGGTATCCATAGCCGCACTCAGCATGGGAATATGCAGGGTAATGGTTTTGGTGAGTTGCGAACTGATATTTACATCACGGGGAAGTATCTGCGAATAGGCAGGTACCAACAGTACGTCATCAAAGGTTAAGCCATCGCCGAAAAATTTGTTGGAATTGTTGAGGGGAGTTTTTTTTATTGTTGCCATGGGCGAAGGTAAATGAAAAAGCTGCTTCAATCCAAATTTGGTATTGAAGCAGCTTTTTTTATTTTGAAGTACTATACTGGAACAGGCAACAGCCGACAGGTAATAAGCAATAGGCAATCAATGCCGTTTACCTAAGAACAAATGTTCAATAATCCATTTTCAATAGCTTGCCCCTACATTTTGTAGGGGCTCAATTTTCAATTATAAAAGGCAGGTGCATTTTCCTTGATTTTTTTTTGTTGAGTCCCTACAATAATGTAGGGAAATATTGAACATTATTTCTTTCCATATGTTAAGTAAACGGCATTGAATAGGTAATGTATAAATTGTTGCCCGCAACTTATTCTTAAATTAACACAAGGTTAAAATCAAAGCTGCAGATTTACTCACAAAGCCCTGAGCATAAAAAAATTGAAAATAATATTACCAGCTTTTTTAAAAATACCCACGATCTTATGTTATTCAAATCCCTTTTATTTTATAAAAGATTTAATCATCATCATCATCTTCTTCCTCATGTAATTTTATATCTCCCACTTTATTGCCAATATCTTTTGCCATTATTAACCCGGTATTAATGGAAGGCATATAATGTATACCACCATACAGGCGTGATATTCCTGCTTCTTCTCCGGCTGCAAATATAGTAGCGTATGTTCTGGATGGATAGCCACGAAAATCGTAGGTATGGTCTGTTATGGTTACATGGTTTCCCAAAACTCTTTGCAATGCCTGCATGGCAGCGCCGGTTATTAAGGCATGGGCTGCAGGATATTCCGGATGCGGTGGTGTGGGTATAAACGGAAGCCAGTTGGGGTCTATTACTTTGCGGATATAGCTTACAGGCCTGATAAGATTATAAATATATTTACATTTAAAAACTACCAGCAGTGCATCCCGTTGTGCTATGCAGGTTTTAGCAAATGCTTCGGCAGCAACTGCCAGGCTTGCATGTGTTTGTTCTAATGCCTGTATTACCAGGTTCATCTCATGACCATTTGGTGTGTAACCAACTCCATTACCTTGATCTACCCAAAACAAAGCAATATTTTTTTGTTCTGTTGTTAATGTTTTAGATACATCATAAACATTTTTTACTGTGTTATAAAAATCGGAATTAATTACTTCGGAGTATGCTGCAGGAAATACCGGCGCTACATTAGTTAAGTTGGACGCCAGGAAAGGACGGGCATTTCCATAAAACGGATTTATCGGAATATTTAAAAAAGCCGGAGGTGTGGGAACCCATGAACCCGGAAAAACAGGAGGAATATATCCTGCATTACCGCCATTAAAATTATCTGTGAGTGACCAATTGTACACTGCTGTTGCAATGCTGCGGCCAAATGCCTGCGACCGGTTAAAAGCTGCAGAGCCTGCTGTGGGATGTAACTTTAAATTGTAAGCATTTTCTAAAGAATCTATACTGGCCATATTTGCAGGCGTTAGTCCTGTATAAAAAGAACGTACCATTTTAGCCATTGCTGCATTGGCACTTACGGGCCAGCTGTAACCGTTATTATTTTCTTTGGCGGGCATTGCAGGCATTTGATACAATTTTGTGGAAAGGCTTACCGAATGTTCAGTTCCATATCTAACAGACTCGTACAAACCAATACCGATGTATCCAAAATACACACCGTTTACCGCAGAATTTCTTTCCAGTAAAATACGTAACTGTAATTTGTACCAGTCAAGTGCTACCTGGGCATCAGCCTTTTTTTTGTCCGAATGATCATCAGCCATTTCATTATTTTTTACACTGTCCGGCTGCTTTTTTTTTACATCGGAAAAATCTGTTTTATTACAACTGCTTAAAAAAAGCAGCCCGGTAATAATTGCTAAAAGCCAAATTAGTTTTTTCATTTTTTTTAAGTTTTAAAGATTAATAATAACAAAATTACCGGTATGGGTATAACAGGATAATAGCTGATTGATGCTTTTGAAAAAAGGTTTTTTTAATAAGGAGATGGAAGAAAAAACCAGCCAGCTGCTGGTGTTTTTGAGAGAAAGTTTTTTAACAGGGATATTGAAAAAGAAAATACTTAAGGATAGAAACCAGGTTTATTAACCCCTTTATATATTGCCTTTTTTTGCGGTGCAAAAGAACATATAAATGTATGGTTAAATGGAAATAAATGCAAGTGATTTTTTTTACCGGATGAATTTAAAATTGTTGAAGAGGGTTGTAAACCTTTTAACGCAATCACTAAGTTTAATGTTACGAAAATAATTCTTACTGTATTTCTTTTGTCAATTAGCCCTCCAATGTTTTTCAGATTTACAATTATCTTTAAAATTTTCCAATGTTGCAGTTTTATCTCTTTCCATTTTCTTCGAACATCGAAGTCCGATTAGAGTTAGAAAAGCAATTATTGCACATTCTGTATTTCACGAATGGGAATTTTTAAATCGCAGGAAGATACTTCTTGGCAACTCGCTGGAACATGAATTACAGCATTTAATAAATTATCATTTGAACGGGATAATATTGCAATTCTGAACGAACATGAAGCATGAGCGTTTAATGTAGTATTGCTGCAATCTTCAGGTGGTTGCGAGCCACCACCACGTACTACAAAAATTGTTTTATTTTGAAGTGCAAACTTGTCCGCATCTGCACCATCTAAATATAGCTTACCAATTTGAACAGGTGATTCAGTGGAATTGGTTATAGTAATAAGCTGATTGGTTATCACGTTCCCTGTTTTATTTAAAATAACTTCATTCATATTTGCTTCTATAGAGCAAGCCAATATTGGTGGCCTTATAATTTGGGTTTCACGCCATTCAACATTTGCCCAGCCATAGAAAGGAAAGGGTTGAGCATCTGAAACCTGTATTTGCGGAAGAACATTTATATTATCATTTGCAAGAGGCAATAACTGATCGTAAATATCAACTAAAGGATTTTTTTCAAGTGGCGGATTAGGTATGTGAAGAGGATTTGCTGCAGCATCATATATTTTTTCTTTTACATCTACACCTGCAGAAGAATTGATCTGATCCCATGGCCATTCAATATCTGTTCTGTTAGTTCCTGCCGGTTTATAGTCAGGTGAAATTGATGCAATAAACTGAATGCAGCCTTCATCGGGGTGCTTGGTTGCAGTGATGGCAACGCCCGTACGTGTTGTGAAATGAAAATTAAATTGTAGTTCGGCAGTTGAAGAATGTTTACTTGTATCGCACACATACCAAGTGATAACTCCTATGTTTACAGGCTCGATTAATGAGTGAGCCTCTAATCTATAGGAAGTTGCCGCATATATTTTACTAATTTCATCCTTCAAATGACCGGGAAAAGGCTTTGTTTCGCTTTTTCGAAAACGATTTACATCATTTATTTCATTAGCAAGTGATTTATCTGGATTATATAGTTCAGTAGTTCTAAAAGGAACAGCATATGCAAAAGAAACTGTTTTGTTTCCTTCTTTATGCGCCAATGCCATAAAAGCGGGTGGATGCATTTCTGTTTCAAAGGGACTATGTCCTGCATCAATGATCCAATTACCATATATTAATATAGCATCGTTAGGTTGGGGTATCCAGCCAAATTCATGATAAGGAAACAAACCCTTTTCAATTTCTATGTGTAAAGGTCGCCAAACAGTTTTATGCTCTGCATCAGCAGAGTTATATACCAAATTCCTATATTCAGAAGATGGCGAAAAAGGATAGGCGTTAAATGTATAATCTCTCAATTGAAATGGATGTGTAAAGTTGATATCATCTTGCGAATCACCGCTAGAGATTATGATTCCGGAGAAATATAATGATGGTTCTTGTACAGTAGGAAACTTTGAGTCAAAATTACCCGATATAATAGGCCACCATTCATATGGTATACCTTTTTCCTGATATTGCGGAAAATCTGCCAAAAAAGTATGGTATTGTGGAACCCCACCACGGTTGTATATATCAGGTATTTGAAAATTTGATTTTATAATATCAGCCAAATTAACAGAATTGACATATCCTCTATTATATTTATAAGCTAATGAATCATCAAAAGAGAGTATTGTTTTTGGAACAAAAGCAACTTTGTCAGTGCCTGATGGATTATTACATGCAAATAGGAAACTTACAGAAATAGAAATCAATATGCGTGGAGCATAACCATGAGTTAGTAAAAACATTAAATTATTTTTCATAACTATAAATTTAAATTGTAAAAAATTCCAACACCTTTTAAATTCTTAGGGGGTCTGCTAAGGTGGCTGCTTAAGTTTAAAGATTAATGATTATAAAAAAAAGGTATGGGTATTACAGGGATAATATTTAATTGATGATTTTGAGAGAAGGTTTTTTAATCTTGCATAAAGGAAAATGTTTTTTCATTTTGGAAAGGTTTAATATTTAATGATAAAATCTATTGTAAAAAAAATGACAGGAGATGTGGATATTCTTAAAACTATACTGCTAATAAATTCATTGAATCCACTGGCCAAAAGACTTTCCTAAATCTGCCTGGTTAATCAAAAGATGGTTATTTGTTCCCGCAATTCCAATAAATATATGAGTACCTACGGCTCCCCCGGCAGGTGCAAAGTTAGTGCGGCCCCTCCCTTCTATCTCTCTCCATCCAACACCTCCATGACCAATAACCGCACGGTTAAAAAATATGCGCTGGTCTTTACTCTTTGCCAAAAAATATACATTATTTCCTACTCCAGTAACTGCAGGGGCAACACTTGTTTTAAAATTCATGGAGAGCCAATTACCAAACGGATGTCCAAAATCTGCCTGGTTCAAAGTAATGTTCCCTTGTAAATCTTTTATGGCCACATATACGTGATTGCCCACAGCCGCAGCAGCAGGCGCAGCATCAGTGCGTCCATTTCCCTGCACTTCGAACCAACTACTAAACTTATGTCCTAGTTCAGCCTGGCTGAGATAAATACGTTGGTCAAGCCCTTTTGCAAATACAAATATGCTATTTCCGACGGCAGCCAAAGCAGGGGCAACATCTGTTTTGAACTCCATTGGAAACCATTGTCCAAAGGATTTTCCTTCATCCGCTTGATTGATATAAATGCGTCCGTCTATACCTTTGATGGCGACAAAAACATGTGTGCCTATCGCAGCCGCAGCCGGTGAAACATCAGTGTGCCCATTGCCATCCATCTCCATCCAACCTTGCCCTTCCTGTCCCAAAACAGCGCTGTTATAGAAAATTCTGCCATCAATTCTTTTGCCAAAAAAGTAAATACTATTACCAACCCCTGCAATGGCAGGGGATGAATTAGTCGTGTAATGAATGGGCTTTGTTGGACCTGTTGAAGATAATTTCACGAATTGCTTGCGCAGATACTCCCAATCCCAGGAATTATAGCTAATCTGGTTATTTGGACATCCACAGACATTCTGATGCATAGCGTCAAAGGTTGGATTTGGATATGGGAGATTAGTTTGAACATCAAAGCCACCTTCGGCGTCTGTTATATCAATCGTATTATCTTTCGAATGACCCTTTTGCACTGTAACATCAAAATGAGGGTCATTCGTTGGCTCAAGCCCAAAAACATGACCACATTCCTGACCAAATCCGGGAGCAAGAGATCCCGACATAACAATAGAAGCCCAAAGCTGTCCATTTGGACATGCGTTTGGTGCAATTCCTCCTACATCTTCTCCACGATCCTGGAACCTGAAAACAATTCCCAAATTCATATTATCAGACGGGACAGGCCGGTTAAACAAAGTTGCGAAAAATGGACAGGTTTGGCAATCAGAAACCTTAAGATCACCATTACAACCATGAGGTTGAGGTTTATTATTAATAACATAACGAACTCCCGCAGTACGGTCGCCATTCGGAATACTTATACCGTCTCTAACTGGCCAAATTGCTGAAAGTCGTTGTATTGCATCACTGGCGGCCTGGATTTCGGCAGCAGTCCCTGGATTTACATCGTTAGCATTAGCCCGGTCAATACCAACTATTAAATCTTTTGTTGGTAAAAGCTGAAATGCTTCAATCAGGTAGCTCGCCAACACAGCGCCTGACTGATTAAAAACCCTTGCTTTGAGTTGGTAGTTACCAACCCATGGCAAATCTTTCCCAGGCATTCGAACAACGATACTGGGGCCGTGGGTGCCATTTGGAATCTCTACAATATTTGAGCGATTCCATGAGTTTGTAATTTGAGAACCATCTGGACGCACGATTATTGTTTCAATTCGATTCAGTGCGTTTAATGCTGCTGGAGCAATGAAAAACCGAAATCCAGTTGACTTCCCCGCAACGAGTGTGTTTAATCGCAACCCTTGCAGCGCAACAGCATCTTGTGCATTTATTTGGTTCTGGAAATAGAAAATTGTAATTAAAAGTATTATAATGCAAACAATTTTTTTTCTCATGATCGTAATTTTATATGGTGAAAAAAATTAGTAAAGATTAAAGCCATTTCTAACGTGGTTATATAGCCATAAGAAAGCTTAAAAACTTGTTATTGTAAATCCTTTAAGTAAAAAATAATAACAGCGTAAATATGGCAGGACTTATAATTTCTTCTTTATTATTAGAAATTTAATGATAAATTGATTTAACAAAATTACATATAGATACAAGACAGGCCTATCCCTCAATTGAGGGGATTTAAAAATCTATCTGAAAAAAAATGACAAATAAAATGCAGAAGAAGTTACGGGATAAATTTAATTAAGAAGCTATACTAATTTCTCTTTAATCGCCTTTGCCACAGCCTCTGTAGCAGATGCCACGTGCAGCTTTTGATAAATATTTTTTACATGATCCCTTACTGTATGATAGCTCAAAAATATTTTTTCAGCAATACGGGGCATGGGCATGCCTTCGGTAAGTAATTGCAGAATTTCTTTTTCTCTTTCACTAAGCTGATAATCTTTTTTTATTGTTGATGGTACAATAAACTGCTGAAAGAGTTTAGCCACCTTGGCAGCTACATTGGGATTAAAAGCAACACCTCCGTTTTGAACATCAGTTATTGCTTCCAGCATTTTTACAGGCGAAGTATTTTTTAGAATATAACCGCTGGCTCCCAGGCATAATGCTTCAAATATTTTTGCTTCATCTTCAAAAACAGTTTGCATTAATATTTTTATGCCGGGAAATTCTTTTTTAATAAACCCGGTTGCTTTTATTCCGTCTATGCCGCTCATTTCAATATCCATCATCACCACATCAGGATGGCTTTTTTCAATATCGTGTTTCCAATTATTGCAGCTTGTAAAACTTCCGGTGCATGTATAGCCCTGGGAGCCGTTAATAATAGAACGGTAAGCATCCATCATTATTGGGTTATCCTCAAATATGGCAACACGTATTTCTTTAGTATCATCCACACAGCAAATTTATGGTTATAAATATTTTATTTTATCCCCTCAATTGTGGGGTTTAAAAGTGTAAGGTAATAGTAGTTCCTGCACCTGGTGCCGTTTGGATGTTTAAATCCCCTCCAATTTCTCTGGCCCTTGCAAGCATATTGTTTAAGCCATTACCATTTGTATTTTCAGTTGCTGTAAATCCTTTGCCATCATCCTGTATCTTAAGTTGCCATTTAGAATCTTTTAGGTTAAGGCTAAAATAAATATTGCTGCATTCAGCATATTTAAAACTGTTGTTGATGGCTTCTTTGCTTATCAGATAAATGGCTTTGCGTTGTCTGATGGATAAATTTATTATTTCATTTTCTTTATCTGTTAAGAAATGAATTTTTATATTTTTTGACACTGCAATAGAGATAGCAAAAGATTTTAACCGTTGCAGCAATTTTTCAATACTGTCATTTTGTGGATTAAATACCCAAACCATATCGCTTAGTTTTTCAATTACATCCTGGCTGTAATTTTTTACTTTTAATATATAGGCCGAGGCTTCATCCAGTTTGTTATTATCTAATTTTTCTGCTGCCATCTGGCTGAGTAAATTTATCCCGCTTACTGACGAACCAATTTCATCATGCAAATCCTGGCTGAAGCTGTTACGCATTTCTAATACATTTATTTTTTGCTGCAAGCGGTAACGGAATAATAAGTAAATACCTGAAGATAAAATTAATGCTGCAAGTGTATAAAACCACCAGGTTTGCCAATAGGCCTTTTTAATTTCAAAAGAAAATAAAGCAGGCTTACTCCATTGCGTGTTGGGTAATTGGGCTTTTACTTTAAAACTATATTTTCCCGGAAGGAGTTTTATAAAAGAAACAAAATCATTGGCTGATGGGATGCTCCACAAACTTTCCAGCCCTTCAAGCTTGTAAGAATATTTTATGCCTTCAGTACCCGATGAAGAAATGCCTTTAAAATAGATACCGAGTGTATTGTTGTAATGAGAAAGTTTTAATTGGTATGGCAATTGAAAAATACCTGATAAAGAATCTGCATAAACAGCCCAATTTGTTTGGCGGAGGTTAAGTTCTATATTTTCAATAACTATGGAAGGGATAGGCGGGGTATAATTCATTTTATCGGGATAAAAACATATTAAATGGGTGCCGGAGAAGTACCAGATATTTCCGTTATTATCTTTAGTTATCCGGGAGTCAACAGCACCATCTATTTGCATATCTCCGGCATCAAAAAAACCAAGCACCTGGTAATGCTGGCTACCTGGATTGTTATTATTATTTGAGAAAACAACCACGCCCGAATTAGTACAAACCCATAAGTTATCCTTGTTATCAAAACATATAGAGGACACATTATCTGTTGATAAGCCATTAGCTTTGGTTAGCTGTTCTTTATAAACTAATGAGTCATTCTGCCATGAATACCGCCGCAAACCCATTCCGTCATAAATTATCCATACATCACCCGAAGGGTCATTATAAAACGAGCGTATGCTGCTCCGGTTACCAAATTCATTTAACTGGAGATTGCAAATATTTTGTTTGTCAATGGAGTATATTATTCCTTTATCTGTTGCAAATAAAATAATGCTGTTTGTAGATTGATGTAAACGTATAATGTTTCCGCTTATTTTTATATTATTAGCAACAGGCATAAGACTGTAAGAGGTATTGTTAAACTGGCAGGGAAATTTTTGTGTTCTTACTGCTACCAATATTTTATTTCTGTATTTATCAAATTGCACATCAAATACCTGATCACTTAAATGAGATAGTTGCTTGCTTTGCTCATATATTTTATCGCCGCTCTGTATAACTAATGCCACTCCTCTTACCTGGTACCAGCTGCGGCCTTTATCATCAAAAGCATAATTGTCAATAATTAATTCATTATTTGGCAGAGTAGTATTTCCTTTATTTCGTAATTCTCTATTTTTAAATATCCCATTTTCAAAAGTATGTAATATCAAGTTTCCATTATTTATGAGTAAGGGGCCTGCTGGTGGCTGTAGAACATTACGAAGAATAGTATTTCCAATTATTGAGGGAAGATCATAATTTTTGAAAATACATTCAGATATTTTTATCAAACCAGTTCCGCTTCCAACCCATATATTTCCATTTTTATCTTCAGATATGCCTTGTGGAAGAAAATTTGTTGGGCCTTTATAAACTGTTATAAGATGAGCAGTGTCTCCCGCAGCCAATAATTCTATTCCTACGCCAAACCTTCCAATCCAGAACCTTTTTTTACTGTCTCGAAAATAAACATAAAGATCTTTTAGTTTGCCTAACGCCCCGGGTAATTTTACAAGTTGCTCATTTATTATTTCATATATGCCATCAAGGGTTGAAATAAAAACTTGCCCATTTGATATTGATAAATCGTTGTAATAATATCCAGGTTCTTTATATGTCCCTATAATTTTGTAGGTATTATCTGGTTTTAGCAGTACCAGCAAGTTCCCATAATTGATATATAAACCTGCCTTCACTTCAACAACTCTGCTACAGCGATGACTTTCATAACCAGGATATAATTTTATTTTATTCCATTTATCTGATTTGAATTGATATACCCCTGCATCTGTTAAAGACCAGATTTCACCCTTTTTTGTTTCAAAAATTTGCGAAACCCAATTTATTTTTTGTGAATCTGATATCGGGTAGTTAATGAATTTATTGCTTTTAAATTCAACTACTCCTCTTATCGTACTTGCCCAATATCTTAAATCATTATCCATATACCCACCATCTGTTCTGCTATTCAGCAATCCATCTGATAATCCGTAATTAATAAAATATTTCCCGTCAAATCTACTAAGCCCATCAGGTGTACCTATCCATAAATAACCCAGTTTATCTTGGTAAGTGCTAAGGACATAAGTAGAAGGCAGCCCATCTTTAGCGGTATAAATCCTGATAGAGATTTCCTGAGCCTTAATATAAAAAGAAAAAAAAATTATAAATGTGATGCAGTAAATAAACCTTACTGAAACAAATGATATTAAACATGAATTTCTTTTCATCAGTTTAATTATTTCTTTAATGGCTTTATTATTGATGATTACAATAGCATTGATTTTTTTTTAACCTTTGCAAGCATAACAAAAGTATAGCAGGTTTCTTAAATATCAAATCACTCATTTAGATAACTTACAACTGGTAAAATACTTTTCCCTGGAAGAAGTGCAACTGCTTTCCTATTTTCAGCATGCGCATTGCTGCCATCAAAATATTTCAGGTCATTATTTATGAAACAGCGCATCCATCTTTATATCGTTTTGAATTAAACCTGCCGAGTAATTATTTTCCTGTAGTCCGAATGTGGTTACCATTGTTACAAATACTGATTTACGGGTGCCGGTTTCTTTTTTAAAGGCTGCTATTTTATTACGTAATTCTGTATCGTATTTTTTATCAATGGTAAATTTATTGATAGAAAATTTCATTTCGCAAAGGTTAATCACCTGGTCTCTCCTGTCTATTACCAAATCTACCTGGGCACTTTTTTCCAAAGTTGTGCTTCGCCAGCTCGACATTTTGGTTTCTACGGCGGCAATGCCCAATGCACGTTTAAGCTGCTCAGCATGATACAAACAAACCTGCTCAAATGCATAGCCACTCCATGCCCTGTGAGCCGGGCTGTCTATAGTGTTTAACCATTTGTTTTTATCAAAAAGCGCATTTTCTTTTATAAAGCGTAAATAAAAAAGGGTATAAAAATCGGTGAGCTGATATAAGCTTGCTCTCATTTTTTTTTCAAAAGGAATGTACTTTCGTATAAAACCACTTTCTTCCAGTTCGTTCAGCAGCCTGGTCATGCTGCCGCCATCGGGAAGGCCGGAGCCTGTAATAATTTCAGCCCTGGTCAGGCCTTTTGCTTTTTTTGCCAATGCGTTTACAATAGCTATATGCCTGTCGGCATTGTTAAATAAAGAACTGAAAAGATTGGGAAATTCTGTGCGCAATAATCCGTTTTCATTAAAACAAATTTGCTGTATGTTTTGTGCAGCACTTAATCCTTTTGCTACTTCATCCCAATAAAAAGGAATTCCTCCAAATGCCATATAGAGTTGTATAACCTGGTACCTGTCCAACACCGAATTTTTAGATTGTATTAATTGCTCACACTCCTGCAAAGTAAACGGAACAATTTTTATCCGTTTGGTTACCCGGTTGTGCAATCCTCCCTTATTATTAATGAGTTTGTGTATCATCCATGATGCTGCTGAGCCGCACACTATTAAAATAATATCTTTACGGGCAGATGCCCAGCTGTTCCAAAAATGTTCGAGAGCCTGTATAAAACCGGAGTTGGTTGTATCTAACCATGGCAGCTCATCTATAAATATTATTTTTTTTACGTCTTTTGATTTTTCTAAAAATTCTGTAAGCTGAATAAAGGCAGTAAACCAGTTTTTAGCTGCGGGATCTTTTAGTTTTTTATGCACTTTTCTTATTGCGGTATCAAAGTTTGCAAGCTGTTGCTCTGTGCTGGCTTTGGCCATACCTGTGAGTTGAAACGTAAATTGCCCTTTAAATGCAGCTCGTATTAAATATGTTTTTCCTACACGCCTTCTGCCATACAGTGCTATAAATTCGGAGCGGTTGCCTTTTAGTACAGCACCAAACATTTCCATTTCTTTATTGCGTCCAATAATGCTGTCCATTTTTTTTGATTTGGCTATAAATGTATAAAAAGATATACTTATAGCCAAACCAATTTTTTTTGTATTTGGCTATAAGTACCTAAAAAATGATACTTACAGCCAAACCAAAATAAAGTAAATGTGTACCGGTTTAATACGATGAAGCAGGATTCTTAAATTATTTTATACACTTTACCCGGTAAAGAGGCCACCACATTTTGCATCTCCAGCATTAGCAATGCCGCAGCTACAGCACTGCTGCTTAAGCCGGTTTTAAAATACAGTTCATCTATCTGAATACTTTCCTGCTGCTGCAGAATACTTACTACTATTTTTTCATCTGCAGAAAGTTCAATAAATAATTCACGTTGTTTTTTTTGCTGCATTTTTTCTTTGGGTACCCAACTCATTAATTCCAGTAAATCTGTTGCGCCCGTTATGAGAGATGCTTTGTTGTTTTTTATAAGATAATTACATCCTTCACTTTTGGTATCGTTTACCCTGCCCGGAATAGCAAACACATCTTTATTATAACTGTTGGCCAGCTCTGCGGTAATGAGCGATCCTCCCTTCACCCCACTTTCTATTACTACCAGTGCATCGCACATGCCCGCTACTATGCGGTTTCGTTTTGGAAAATTTTGTTTATCAGGATTAGTGCCGCTTATAAAATCGGTGAGCAGGCCACCCTGTTCTGTCATTTGTTTTGCCAGGCTTTTATTTTGTGTGGGATAAATTCTATTCAGCCCATGTGCCAGTACACCCACTGTGGGTATATCATTTTTTAAAGAGGTTTTGTGGGCAATTGTATCTATTCCAAAAGCAAGGCCGCTTACAATAAGTATATTTTCCTGTTTTAATTCTTCTACCAGTTTTTCGCATTGCTGTTTGCCATAGTCAGAATGGTTGCGGGTGCCCACGATAGAAACAATATTGTTTTTATTTAAATCGGCTGTGCCACGGTAATAGAGCAGGGCCGGGCTGTCGTAACAATTTAATAAACGTTTGGGATAATTTTCGTGGGTAATAAAGAGAGGCGTGATTTTATATTTTTCTATAAATTTTATTTCTGCTTCGCATAAAATAAAATCCTTAAATGCTTTTATACTTCCGGCTCTTACACTCCCTATGCCTTCAATATTTTCTAATTGTTTTTTCGGAGCTTTAAAAATGGAAGCAGCATCACCGTATATATTTATGAGTGCTTTGGCATGCACATCGCCAATGTTGGGAACGAGTGTAAGGGCAATTTGATAAAGCGGGTCATCATGCATGTAAAAAGCGTTACTAAAATTTCGGAATTTCTAATTGTTTACAAATAGCTTCTGAAAGACGTTTGTCAATAGTAGCATGCCGGGGTAGGGTAGTTTTCTTTTTTGTGTTCATGTTTTGATAAACATCATGTTTGCCTCCATGCCTGTGAAGCAGGCAATTGTATTTTTCTAAATGTTTAATAAATTCGGTTCTTTTTACAGACATCAGGCAAAGTTTAGATCCTCCTCAAAAACTTTGTTGAGATCATTGTTTTCACTTTGCATATCTTCTAAATAAAGCTTTAATGCATCCAATACATTTTCTTTTGTTTCTTCAATGGTTATTCCCTGTGTTAAAACAGCGGGAATTTCTTTAATTGTGCCTATATAAAATTCTTCACCTTTTGAAACAACAATGGTAAGTTTCATAGTTGTATTTTTTTTAGTAAATATAATGGTTTTTAAAAATGGTTTAAAATCATTTTTAAAAAATTAATGCAGCAATTAAATTTTGATTGACCATGTAAGCCGTTCGTGGGACACGAACGGGGGCGATCTGCCGTGGCTGGTGTCCCCACCAGCCACTTTTAGCTAAATAAGAAATTCATACAATCATTTTTAGACAGCTTCTGAGAGATTTTAATTGCTGATAAAAGTAAATTCTGTTTTTCTGTCTAATGCTTTACAAGCATATATCTTCAATCGCATTTTTCTCTAATAAAATATTTCTCATGCCCCATCATCATTTAGTATGCTTTCTATATCCGGGATAGAATATTCTTTAAGGCCATGATTTTTATTTACGTTTTCAACAGATTCCAATATTCTTTTTTTAGCTACAGGATCGCTTAAAAGATAACCAGTTTCAACGGCTTCATCTTCGTATATATGCACAGCTATTTTTTTTCCTTTAAAAGCCTTTTTAATAAAGTTAATCAGGCTGTTGCTTATTTCATCTGCCGTTGTTTTTACTAAAGTCTCCCTAAAAAATATTTATACTTAAAGGTAGAAATTAATTACTTATAACAGATAATTCTGTTCTTCTGTTTAGCCCTTTGCCAGTATCTGTATTATTATCTGCAATAGTTTTGCCTGCACCAAAGCCTTTAGCTTTAAGCCTTGTAACGGGTATTTTATTTTTTTGCAGGTAAGCCAGTACGGCTTTAGCCCTATTGTTGCTTAGCAAAAGATTGTCGGCGGCTTTACCCACATTATCCGTGTGGCCACTAATGAGTATGCTTAGTTTAGGATTATCTGTCATTAATTCAATTACTTTATCCAGCTCTGTTATAGATGCGGGCTTTAAATCAAATTTTTTGCTGTCGAAGAAAATATTTTTTAATACCACAGATGCGCCGGCCTCAATGGGTTGTAATGGAATATTTACAATAAGGGCAGAATCGGGATGGCTGGATTTCATAGAAAAGTTATCTGAATAAAAAAGATATCCTTTGCGGTTTACATTAAAAGCATAATCTTCTCCAACTGGCAGTGTAACCAAATAATTTCCATCTTCATCTGTTTGCAGTTTGGTTATTAATTTGCGGCTATTAATGTCCGTTAGTTCAACCGATGAAGGCAAACCTTTGTTTGTTTTTTTGTTATACACTTTTCCGCTTACCCATAAAACCCTGGCGGCTCTTATATCTTCTCTTAATTGAAAACGGTACAGGTCAAGGCCACCTTTTGTATCGCCACCATCGCTGGCATAATAAGAAGTACTTCCATCTGCCGCTACAATAAGGGAGCCTTCGTCATCTATAGTATTAACAGGATAACCAAGGTTTACGGCCGTATCCCAGCTTTGATCTTCCTTTTTTTTACTTAAAAAAAGATCGGTAAGTCCGTAGCCGGGATGGCCGTTGCTGTTAAAATATAAAGTTTTATTATCTGCATGAATAAAAGGGCAGCCTTCATCGGCACTGGTATTTACGGCAGGTCCAAGGTTTACAGGCTGGCTCCACCTGCCAGCTTCACTACGGTTGCTTACCCAAATATCTTTACCGCCATAACCACCAGCCCTGCTGCTGGCAAAATATAAATTTCTTTTATCGGGAGAAAGGGAGGGGGATGATTCCCA
>JAYVGA010000290.1:0-5882 GCA_043772635.1 Chitinophagaceae bacterium | reverse complement strand
ATTGCAACGGGTCAGGGTACAAATACTATAACCGTAATATGGACAACAGCAGGTGCAGGATCTGTAAGTGTAACAGAGTCTGTTGCTTCAAGCGGTTGTTCTGGAAACAATGTAAAAGCAGTTACTGTTACTCCTAAGCCGGTAACCACACCAATAACACACAATTAATAAATAATGTCCCTACAATTAAATCAATTATCACTGCAACATATTTCATCCCGCAGCTTCCTTGCTGGAAGCCTGCGGGATGGATATGGCGGTGATTTTTATGCAGAACATCACTGGAGGGAGCCGGCTCTTTATGTGATAAAAAAATAAAAAGTAAAAGAATAAAAAAATCCTGGTGAGGATGTTTGATGATAAAGTATAAATAAAAATGTATCATAAGTTGCGACATATCATTGTATCAGCAGTATTGCTTTTAAGCTTTACGCAGGCCATGGCACAAATTGCTATGCCCGATACTGTTTGTGTTGGAACCAGCAGGCTTTACCAGGTAAATAATGCAAGCATACCTTCTACCTATACCTGGAAAATTGATGGTGTAACGCAAACATCTCTTAAAAATGAAATTGGTATTTTATGGAATAGAGCCGGTACATTTTTGCTAACCGTTCAGGAACATTCACAAAATGGATGTGATGGTGATATAAGATCCGGCCTGGTGTATGTGATACCGTTGCCTGTAGCTAATGCCGGCCCCGATGCCTTTGTTTGTTTTGGAAATACCATCAGGCTAAGCGGAAGTGGCGGTGCTTTTTATGAGTGGAAACCAGCAACATATCTTTCCAATGCACGCATTGCAAACCCAGTTATAATTTCGGCACCGCCAGGCAGGTTAACTTATTTCTTAAATGTAACCAATGCAAACGGATGCAAATCTTTAAAAAATGATACGGTTGTTATTACTATTTTACCACCGGTAAAAGTATTTGCCGGTAACGATACATCCATCGCCATCAATCAACCCCTGCAGTTAAATGCAGCAGATGTAAACAGCAGTGGATTTGTAAACTACCTGTGGACACCATCAGTTGGATTAAACAACAACGGTATAAAAAATCCTGTGACTTTATTTAACAGCGTAATTGGTAACAATGGTATAACTTATAAAGTAACAGCAAGCACCATTAACGGCTGCCAGGCTACTGATGATATTAATGTAAAAGTTTTTGTGCAGGCTGATATTTATGTGCCCAATGCATTTACGCCAAATAATGATGGAGTGAATGATATTTTTAAACCCATTTTAGTTGGCATAAAAGAGCTTAAATATTTTGCAGTGTACAACCGCTACGGTGAGCAGGTTTATAAAACTTCTTTGCAGGGCAGGGGATGGGATGGAATGGTAAAAGGACAGATGCAGAATACAGGCGGCTTTATCTGGGTGGCAGAAGCAGTGGATTATATGGGCAATGTTTTAAAAAGAAAAGGATCGGTAGTATTAATAAAATAGTTTACACCGGTTGGATGTTATTTCTGTTGAACCGGTACCTGCTACTGACAGGCAAGTTTACAAAAAAAATATATTGCCGGTAAGTCGGTAAGACGTTTTACTAATCATGATTAATTTACAATCCACCATTTACCTTCTTACAAACTTGCCCCTATTTTTTGCAGGTGCAAAAAAATAAAAATTTAATTATACAAAAGTTTTGCATCAATTCATGTACCGCACTTCAGATTAAAATAAATTCAGTTTGATCTTAATACTTATGCCGGTATCCAAACAGAAACAGACCCCGCAGCACAATCAAATTCACCCACACCCTCTTTATTTATTTCCACTTTATTATCTGAGTGGCCTAAATAATCTGTAAAGATTTTTCCTGCATATTTTGTGCCCATCATCATGGTTTTAAAACCTGCATCGCCATTGCTCATAACCACTGCACAACCGGCTTTATCCTCATCACCTCCTCTTACCCAGCCAATACAGTTTGCATGATCAAAATAATCCTGCTGTTCACCATACGCATTATTTTTTCTTAGCCATAATAATTTTTCCAATGCAGCTACGGGCGCAAGATCTATTTCATAATCATTGCCATCTTTGCCTTTATCTGTATAATGCGCACCAAACAAATCTGGATAAAAAACGCATGGATATCCATCCTGTCTTAATAAAATCAGCGCATAAGCAAGCGGTTTAAACCAGGGCACTACCGGGGCTTCCAGCGCCTGCAGGGGTTGTGTATCGTGGTTGTCTACTACGGTTACGGCAAGAGCTGGTATGGTTTGTACAAGACTGTTATCAAATATTGTACAAAGATCAAAATCTTTTCCCTGTACTGAAGCGTTGTGTAAATTATGGTGCAGCGCAGAATCAAATACGGACATTCTCCCTTCTGTGGCTTCGATATATTTTTGTAAAAGCGGCAGGTTACCCGGTGCCCAGTATTCGCCTACAGCAAAAAAATTTTCACCATTTTGTGCTCTCATAAAATCAAGCCATTCGTTATAAAAACCAGGAGAAATATGTTTTACCGCATCCAGCCGCACCCCATCAAATTGTACGGTGTCTTTATACCATTTTCCCCAGGCTTTTAACTGTTCCCGCACTGCAGGATTTCTAAATTCCACATCTGCATACATCAGGTAATCGTAATTTCCTTTTTCATCGTCAATCATTTCTTCCCAGTTGTGGCCGGCATCATTAATAATACTAAAGATGGCCGATTCTTTTTTTATATCATCGTAATCGGTGCCGGAAAAACAGGTATGGTTCCATTCAAATTCAGAATATTTTCCTTTGCGGCCGGGAAAGGTAAATTTTGTGTATGCTTCAATATCGTATGGTTCACTTATCAATTCATTTCTGTCATCCTGGTTTACCTTTATTGCTTTCACCAGTTCTTTTTCATCGGCTCCTGCCAAATGATTTACCACAATATCTGCATACACCTGCAGGCCTGCTGCCTGTGCTGCCTGTACCGCATCTATATATTCTTTGCGGCTTCCGTATTTTGTTTTTACAGATGATTTTTGATCAAACTCTCCCAGATCGTACAGGTCATAAACATCGTAGCCTACAGAATGGCCACCAACACTGGCTTTAAATGCGGGTGGCAACCACACTGCATCTATTCCTTTTTCTTTTAATGCTGCTGCTTCATTTTTTAATTTGTTCCATAACGTTACCTCATCAGCATAATACCAGTGAAAATATTGCAGCATTACAGCATTTTGCATGTAAATATATTTTGGTTTTTAAATTATTTTCAGTTGATATATCAAAGCGAATGCCTTAATTTTTTAATATATAACCTGCCCAAACTGCTGAACATTTTACACAATACTGTAAACAAAAAAGCCCCACATGTGGTGAGGCTTTTTTGTTTACGTACAATTGTAATAAATTATCTTAAAAATAAAAGTTCCCTATACTTAGGCAGTGGCCAGTAATTATCATCCACCATCAGCTCCAGTTTATCTACATGATACCTTATCACATCAAAATATTTACCTTTTACATCATCGCAGTAAGCAATGGCTTTTTTTCTCATGTCTTCAATTTCGTTGGATACCTTTCTTGCTTCAATCATTTTCTCAACATTGTCGGCAATGATTTGAATATGATCGCTTAATACTTCAAGGATCTGCTTTTGATTCGCAAAATATTTCTCATCCAATCCTGCGTCTTTCAGCCCAATTACATTTTTTATCAGATCGTTCTGATACCTTACGGCAGCAGGCAGAATTAAAGTGCTGGCCAGATCGCCCATAACCCTGGCTTCTATCTGCACTTTTTTTACGTAAGCTTCCAGCATAATTTCATGCCTTGCTTCCAGCTCAGGATGGCTGTAAATATCATTATGCTGAAAAAGGTCTTTTGATTTTTTTGTAACAAATGCATCCAGTGCCAGCGGTGTTGTTTTTACATTTGCCAATCCTCTTTTTTCTGCTTCTTTTGCCCACTCTTCGCTGTAGCCATCTCCTTCAAACAGCACAGCTTTGCTTTGTACAATATATTTTTGTATTACCTGCATAAGAGCCACTTCTTTCTTTTCTCCTTTTTCTATCAGGCCATCTACTTCTGTTTTAAAACTTTTAAGCGTTTCTGCCATGATGGTATTTATGGTAGTCATTGGACCAGCACAATTTGCTGCAGAACCTACGGCACGAAACTCAAATTTATTACCTGTAAAAGCAAAAGGCGAAGTACGGTTACGGTCTGTATTATCCAGCATCAATTCCGGAATACTTTTATGAATATCCAGTTTAAGAATAGCTTCGTCCTGCTCATCAAAATGTCCGCTCACCCTGGTTTCTACCTGGTTTAAAACATCGGTTAAATATTTACCAATAAAAATAGAAATGATTGCCGGCGGTGCCTCATTGGCTCCCAGGCGGTGATCGTTTCCTGCACTTGCAATAGTAGCTCTCAGCAGGTCTGCATAATCATGCACGGCTTTAATAATGTTCACAAAAAAAGTAAGGAACATTAAATTAGTCTTGGGCGTTTTGCCGGGTGCCAAAAGGTTTACACCGGTATCTGTACTGAGGCTCCAGTTGTTGTGCTTGCCGCTTCCGTTAATACCGGCAAAAGGTTTTTCGTGCAGCAACACTAACAGGTTATGGCGCTTGGCCACCCTTGTCATCACATCCATTAATAAAGTATTGTGATCAACCGCAAGATTGGCTTCTTCAAATATAGGCGCACACTCAAACTGTGCAGGAGCTACTTCATTGTGTCTTGTGCGAAGGGGAATGCCCAGCTTATAAGACTCCTGTTCAAAATCTCTCATGTAGGCATACACACGCTCTGGTATGGCACCAAAATAATGATCATCCAGTTGTTGTCCTTTGGCAGGCGCATGCCCGTAAACGGTTCTTCCTGCAAGGGTAAGATCGGGTCTTGCATTGGCAAGGCCTGCATCTACTACAAAATATTCCTGCTCCCAGCCAAGGGTGGCTGTAACTTTAGAAACGTTTTTATCAAAATACTGGCATACATCTACAGCAGCTTTATCCAGTGCTACCAATGCTTTTATCAAAGGTGTTTTAGTGTCTAATGATTCGCCTGTATAAGAAACAAATATAGTAGGAACGCAAAGTGTTTTTCCTTCGCCAATTTCCATAATAAATGCAGGAGAAGAAGGATCCCAGGCAGTATATCCTCTTGCTTCAAAAGTGGCTCTTAAACCTCCACTGGGAAAAGAAGATGCATCTGGCTCCTGCTGAATTAATGCAGCGCCTTCAAATTCTTCAATAGGAGTGCCATCGCCTTTTAAGGTAAAAAACGAATCATGTTTTTCTGCAGACAGGCCGGTAAGGGGTTGAAACCAATGGGTAAAATGAGTTACTCCTTTACTCTCTGCCCAGGCCCTTAAACCATTGGCAATCTGGTTGCCCATGGAGCGGTCAATTTTTTTACCACCCTTTACAGATGCTACCAGGCTTTTGTAAGCTTCGTCGCTTAAATAATGACGGGCTGTTTTAAGGGTAAATACATTTTCATTGAAAACGGCGGTAACCCTGGCTGGGTTACTTACTTTAACCGGAGCCTGTGTGTTTGCAAGATTATTAATTGCGTTAAAACGTAATGAATTCATTATAAATTTGATTTTGTGCCACAAAAAAAAGAAAAAATTGGCAAAAAACTGTATTTAATTTATAGTTTTTGTTTAAAAACTTTCTTTTCAAGCAGTTAAACTATACATATTATATAAATTAATGTGAGTTATAGTTTTTATTTTGATATGCATTTATCTTTAGACAGGTGTATAATGGTTGGCAGATGGTGAATCAATGCCGTTTATAGTTAAGCAATCCCAAGTGGCGGGTGGAGACACCAGCCACGGCTACCCGCCGGGGTTTGTGTCTCCACAAACCCCTCAACTAAACTGCATAGGATGTTGAATGGTCAAATGTTTATTATT
>JAYVGA010000289.1:0-3012 GCA_043772635.1 Chitinophagaceae bacterium | reverse complement strand
TTTCCTATTTTCTCCTGGTTTTTTTCTAAGGATATTTCCTGCTGCACATCCATAATCTCTAAGGCCCGTTCTTCTTTTTCTTCTGCAGAAATATTATCAACGAGGGCATGCGCACTGGTATCTTCTTCGTGGCTGTAAGTAAAAGTGCCCACCCTGTCAAAACGCATTTTTTGTAAAAAGGTTTTTAATTCTTCCACATCATCTCTTGTTTCTCCGGGAAAACCGGCAATTAAAGTGGTACGTAAACAAATGCCGGGTATGCGTTGGCGTATGTCTCCAATAAGGTCTTCCATTTCTTCCCTGCTTATATTACGCTTCATGGCTTTAAGCATCTGGTTGCTGGCGTGCTGCAGCGGCATATCCAGGTAATTGCAAATGTTATCTCTTTCTTTCATGGCATCTATAATCTCCATCGGAAATTTAGATGGGTATGCATAATGCAGCCTTATCCATTCAAGTCCCTGCACATCTGCAAGGGCATGCAATAATTTGGGCAGTTCTCTTTTTTTATAAATATCCAGGCCATAATAAGTAAGTTCCTGTGCTATCAGCATTACTTCTTTTACTCCACGCTGCACTAATTTTTTGGCTTCCTCCACCAGCGATTCTATTGGCCTGCTCACATGCCCGCCCCGCATTAAAGGAATGGCACAAAAAGAACAGGTACGGTTGCAGCCCTCGCTTATTTTCATGTAAGCATAATGCTGTGGTGTGCTCAGTAATCTTTCGCCTATCAACTCTCCTTTATAATCTGCCTCAAATCTTTTTAAAATCAGGGGCAGCTCCATCGTACCAAAATACGCATCCACTTCGGGTATTTCTATTTCCAGGTTTTGTTTGTAACGCTCGCTAAGGCAGCCGGTAACATATACCTTATCCAGCTTGCCCTGCTTCTTTAACTCCACATGATCTAAAATAGTATTAATACTTTCTTCCTTAGCCTTTTCTATAAAGCCGCAGGTATTTATAATAACAATATTGTGATCTCTTTTGCTACTCTCGTGCACGGTGTCTATTTCATTGGCCAGCAACTGGCCGCTCAATACTTCACTATCTACCATATTTTTGCTGCAGCCCAGTGTAATAATATTAACCTTATCCCGTTTTATACTTTTTGTCTTCATAATAAGTGGGCAAAGGTAATAAAGATTGGGTTTAATAAACCCGCCAATAAAGCCGCAAAAGCTTTTACAATTGCTGATAAGGGTTGTTTTACACATGCCGTTAATAAATATCCGATGTATAACGACAATCAATGTTTTAAAAAATTGTTATGTTTGGCGAATGAATTTGGATGATAATAATAATATGATACGTGTAGCTATTTTAGATTTATATGAAGGCGTGCCTAACCAGGGCATGAGATGTTTGCGTGAAATTTTAAACCAGTTTGCAGAATATAATAACCTGGATATTCATAAAGATGAATTTGAAGT
The DNA here is from genome assembly GCA_043772635.1 of Chitinophagaceae bacterium. GTDB lineage: Bacteria > Bacteroidota > Bacteroidia > Chitinophagales > Chitinophagaceae > Ferruginibacter. The sequence goes on along the minus strand of JAYVGA010000289.1, from coordinate 1,576 downwards.
AAGAATTAAAAAGGAAGTTCCTGATATGTCTTACGATGTGTACATCAGCAGCGGCGGCCCGGGCAGCCCTCTGGAAAGCGAAGGCAGCGAATGGGAAAACGCTTATTTTGACTGGCTTAAAAAAGTGGAAGGCTTTAATGCCAATGAAACTAACATGGTAAAAAAGAAGGTATTTTTTATATGCCATTCTTTTCAACTGGCGTGCAGGCATTATGCCATTGCAGAAGTAAGCAAAAGAAGAAGTACTTCTTTTGGGGTTTTTCCCGTACACTATTTAGAAGATGCAGAAAATGAAGCTATCTTTGATGGCCTGCACGATCCTTTTTATGCAGTAGACAGCAGGGATTACCAGGTAATACAACCTAATCATAATACCATAAAAAAAATGGGTGCATCTATACTTGCTATAGAAAAAACCAGGCCGCATGTGCCTTTAGAAAGAGCCATTATGGCTGTGCGCTTTAACGAAAATATGATTGGCACACAGTTTCACCCCGAAGCAGATGCCGTGGGTATGACGCTTCACCTGCTTACAGAAGAAAAGAAAAAAACGGTAATAGAAAATTTTGGAGAAGAAAAATGGAGGTCTATGATAGATCATTTAAACGACCCCGATAAAATACTGTACACCTATGCTCATGTGCTGCCCAACTTTTTGCAGGATGCTGTAAATAAAATGCAGCCGGTGCAGGTGTGAATAGTGAATGGTGAATGTGTATGGTGAAAGGTGAAATGTTGAAATCTTTAAAGTTGATTTTTATCGCAAATTTTTTAATAATTATATTTACCCGCAGCATTTATTTAAACCTTAATACAAATTTGATTAAGTAATACGGTTAACATTATTACCTTCTTTTAAGTATTAAGTTCAGCTATGTTTGGTACTCTCCTAAAAATAAGGTCATAAGGTTGTCTGATTATCTTTCATATATTTTCTACTAAGGTCTGCTTATGTAGATTGCCCGAACTTACCGTGCAGGTAAAAATTAAAAATAAAAGAAATTAATTATAGCACATTAAAATATTAATTAGCCAGCACATGGATAATTTTATGACTGGTTATTAAAATGTTAGTTTTGCCGCATGAAGCGCATTATTTTAAATAAAAATATCAGCCGCAGGGTGGAGAACGGGCATCCCTGGATATTTGCCAATGAAGTAAATACCGGCAAAGAAAAAGATACTGCTGCCAAACCCGGAGAAATAGTAGAAGTATATACATTTGATAAAACATTTATTGGTAAAGGATATTACAATCCGCAATCGCAGATATCGGTACGTTTACTTACCAGGAATAAAAACGAAACCATTGATGAATCTTTTTTTTACAACAAAATAAAACAGGCCTGGGCCTACCGGCAACAGATTGGATACACCCAAAACTGCCGCCTTATTTTTGGTGAAGCAGATGATCTGCCCCAACTCATCATAGATAAGTTTAATGATTATTTTGTAATACAAACACTGGCCCTGGGCATTGATGTGTGGAAACCAGCAATTGTAACAGCACTGGAAAAAATATTTTCTGTAAAAGGAATTTACGAACGCAATGATGTACCTGTGCGGGAGCTGGAAG
>JAYVGA010000288.1:0-8312 GCA_043772635.1 Chitinophagaceae bacterium | reverse complement strand
CCCCCTTCAGGGGGTTAGGGGGTTCTGGTCTCTCCATAGCCCTCATAGGTTACGGCAAAATGGGCAAAGCCATTGAAGAAATAGCTTTGCAAAAAGGCCATAACATTACATTAAAAATAGATGCAGATAACCTGGCAGATTTTACGGCTGCCAACCTGCAGCAGGCTGATGTGGCTATAGAATTTACCAGCCCCCACTCTGCCATACAAAACATTAAAACATGTTTAGATGCAGGCATACCGGTAATAAGCGGCAGCACCGGCTGGCTGCAGCAATGGCAGGAGGTAAAAGATTATTGCCTGCAAAAAAACGGGGCTTTAATTTATGCCAGCAATTTCAGCATTGGGGTAAATATTTTTTTTGAGGTAAATAAAAAACTGGCAGCCATGATGGCTGCGCACAAAGAATACCGGGCGATGGTAGAAGAAATACATCATACTGCAAAAACAGATGCACCCAGCGGCACGGCAATAACCATTGCAGAACAGATTATGGAAAAATATCCTGCCAAAAAAAACTGGGTAAATGAAGCCTCAGAAAAAGAAGAAGAATTATCCATCATCAGCAAACGTATAGATCCTGCACCTGGCACCCATACTGTAAAATATTATTCTGCCATTGATGATATAGAAATAATTCATACCGCCCATAACCGCCAGGGATTTGCAAGTGGTGCTGTACTGGCCGCAGAATTTATTAAAGGTAAAAAAGGAATTTTTACCATGAAGGATGTGCTGGGGTTGTGAAATATTTGCACGCAGAGGAGCAGTGAGCGCAGGGGAAATTGTTGATGATAATGAAGAGTAAATATTTAATGCCTATTACAAAATAATTTCAAATAAAGAATAATAGGTTCAGATAAAAATATTGTTTAATATTTTTATCTGCTTTGAGGCCCTGGACAGTATTCCTGCCAGCCAGCAATAATTTGGTTGAATACAATTTTAACAGTGATTGATATTTACCTTATTTTAGCAGTGGCATTTCCCAATTGTAGTTTTTTCAATATCATTTTTTTGTAAAACCATTTTTTAAACCTCTGTCAGGATTAAAATAGTTGGTTACCATGAGATATAAAATGTTATTGTTTCTTTTAGCATGTTGCTGCCATGCCTTTTCCCAAAACATTTCAGAAATTGAAAAGCTGAAAAACAAACTTTCTACTATCAGCTCAGCTAAAGAAAAGACAGATATCTTAAATGCCATTTCAAAAATTTATTCCTCTGTTGATTCTGCCAACACTTTTTTTTATGCTGATAAAGCAGCTGCACTTGCACAGCAAATCAGTTATCCTTACGGCCTTGCACAATCGCAGGCAAACAAAGGATCATTGCTCGTAAATAAAATGCGGCCAAAAGAATCCTTTACCTACTTTACCCGTGCACAGGAATTATTTAACCCACAAAAAAACCAATTAGAGCTGGCCCACCTCAATGTGTTCCGGGGCCGTGCACACAGCATTGCAGAGCAGCCCGTTGTGGCCATCGGCTTTTTTGAAAAAGCATTGCCTTACTTTTTATCTACTCAAAATAATGAAGGATTGCTGGCAGTATATAACAACCTGGGTGTTGTATACAACAATCTGGGGGAGAGTTCTACAGCCATTGAGTATTTTTTAAAAGCATTAAAGATTTCGGAACAAAATAAACTTCCCAATAATCACCTGCTGCTGAATAATCTGGGAAAATTATTTTACGATACAGATAATTTTGCAGAAGCCAGGAAATATTTTTTGTTGTGTATATCAGAAAGCAAACTGGCCAGCGACGTAATGACCCTTGGTAAAGCGCAGCTAAACTACGGCAACCTTTTTATTAAGGAAGATAATTCTGCCAGGGCAATAGAGTTTTGGCAGCAAGCCAGAACTAATTTTGAGCAAATAAGTTTTAAAAGAGGTATCCAGATATGCATTAATAACCTGGGCGCATTATACCTGCGCCAAAAAAAATATTCAGAGGCGCTTCCGCTTCTTACCCAGGCAGTAAAGATGGCTGAAGAAAGTAAAAACTTCAGCAGCCTGGCACTTGTGCAACAAAATATCGGCTACGCTTACACGCATTTAAATAATTATCCCGAAGCATTGGGTTGGTTTACCAAAGCAGAGGCAACTGCAGATGCAGGAACAGACCTGTACCCCAGGGGAGAAGTGTATAATCACCGGGCTATGCTGGATTCTGCTATGGGTAACTATGCCAGTGCATACCGCTACCAGCAGCAGTATTTGCGGATAAACGAAAAACTTGCCGGAGAAAAAGTTACCAAACAGGTAAACGAACTGCAAACCAAATATGAAACTGCCAAAAAAGAAAACCGGATAAGCATACTGAATAAAGACAATTTTATAAAATCGCTGGAGATAGAAAACCAGCAACTGGAACTCACTAAAAATTTGTATGCACTTTCGGAAAATAAACTGGCGCTGACTGGTGCCAATCTTAAAATTGTAAATAACGAGCTGGATATTAAAACGCAAAACGAAATTATTCTGCAGCAGAGATTAGATGCCGTAGAAAAAAAACGAAATATTGATTCTTTAAAAAAGCAAAGCGAAATACAGGCACTGAGCCTGAAGAATCAGCGGGCAGAAGTAGCCAGGAGAAATCTAATTATCGGAGGCATATTATTTACCATGCTGGTACTAACCCTGCTTGCATTTTCATACTACAAAAGGTATAAACTAAAACAGGAATCGCTGCATAAAACACAATTGCTGCAGGAGCAGGAGCAGGCTACCAGGGCCATTTTAAGTGCAGAAGAAAACGAACGTAAACGCATAGCTGCAGAACTGCATGATGGCATAGGCCAGATGATGAGTGTGGCTAAAATGAACCTCTCGGTATTTGAAAATGAACTGCCTTTTACAGATGAAAAACAAAAACTTGCTTTTGAAAATGTAATAAATATGATAGATGAAAGCTGCAGGGAATTAAGAAGTGTAAGCCACCAGATGATGCCCAATGCCTTATTAAAAAACGGGCTGGCTAATGCGGTGAGGGAATTTATAGATAAAATAGACAGCCGCATTATTAAAGTAAGCCTGCATGCAGAAGGATTGAGGGAGAAGATGGATAACGATACAGAATCGGTATTGTACCGAGTGATACAGGAATGTGTAAACAATGTTTTAAAACACAGTGAAGCCAATCATCTGGATATTTCATTGATAAAAGACACAGATGGTATTGCAGCTACCATTGAAGACAATGGAAAAGGATTTGACTCAGGAAAATTCCGGCATGGTGAAGGAATTGGTTTTAAAAACATTCTGTCCCGGATTAATTATTTAAAAGGAACGGTAGATATAAACAGCCGCCCCGGCGAAGGTACTTTGGTGGCTATACATATACCGGTTGTTTAAACCATTTTTAATTGAGCATCACATTTATTTTTCCTTTATGAAGAAAGAAAAAATTTCATTGGCCATTGTAGACGATCATCAGATTGTAATAGATGGATTAAAATCACTACTTAAAGGACACCCTTATTTTGTAGTGGAAATTGAAACTACCCAACCTGCCGCACTGGAACAACTGCTTGCAAAAAACACGGTAGATGTATTAATTACAGATATTATGATGCCGGAAATGAACGGTGCAGAACTGGCAAAAATTGTAAAGACAAATTTTCCTTCTGTAAAAATTCTGGCCCTTTCTATGAGCGGGCAGGGCACGCTTATAAACCAGATGATAGAAGACAGCGATATAGCAGGATATGTTTTAAAAAACATCGGCAAAAAAGAATTGATAACAGCACTTGAAAAAATTTCTGCCGGTGGCATTTACTTTAACAAGGAGGTACTGGATGAAATGATGAAAGTAGAGGAAACAAGAAAAATAAATGACGAAGTGCATCTTACCCTTAGAGAAATTGAAATTATCCGGCTTATAGAAAAAGAAATGAGCAACAGGCAGATTGCCGATGAATTATTTATAAGCGAAAGAACAGTGGAAACCCACCGCAAAAATATTTTTCGCAAAACCAAAACCAGCAGCCTTATTGGCCTTATAAAATATGCTTACAGCCAGCAACTGATACAAAAATAAAAGAGACTGTCTCATGGGCACACAGCCTCATTTTATCATTTGTATGAAGAAAGGGTTTTACTGCAGTATGATGCGTTGTGTACTGTTTGCAGTGGGCGTTTTTATTTGTATAAAATAAATACCTCTTGCATATTTATCCAGGTTAATAGATAAAATATTGTTAGTTACTGCTCCCAGTTTTATTTGCTCTACCACTACACCTGCAACAGTACTGATATTTATTAATTTAGATTCACTGGCCATGGTGCCCGTTAGTTCTATATAGAGCAAACCATTTGTGGGGTTAGGAAAATATTTAACCAACCCGGCATCTGACTCATTAAACCTTAATACCCTTGTAGGAGTGTATACAAATTTTCCATCAATATCTACCTGTTTTAAGCGGTAATAATTTAATCCGTTTGCAGGCTGCTGATCTGTAAAATTATATACTATACCTGTAGAACTGTTTCCTGCAGCCTGCACACTTCCTATAGCATTAAAAATCAGAGCATCGTTACTTCTTTCTATTTGAAAATGAGCGGAGTTTATTTCCTGTGCAGTTTTCCAGTTTAGCAATGCTTGCTTTCCATTAAACTTAGTTACAGTAAACCATAATAAATTTACCGGCAGTGGCCCCTGAGGTTTATAGTCGGAAGCCCATCCATCTCCTGCCCCGCCTTTAAATATTCCAAAACCTGTTTGAATATAATTTTTATAATCCCAGCCATCTCCCACGCCGCCTTTAAATATACTGAGGCTTGTTTGAATGTAATTTTTATAATCCCATCCATCTCCCACGCTGCCTTTAAATATTCCAAGGCTTGATTGAATATAATTTTTATACTCCCAACCATCTCCTGTTCCGCCTTTAAATATATTGCCGCCACCCTGAATATAATTTTGAGTACTCCATCCATCGGCAATACCGCCAGTAAAAATATTATTGCTGGCCTGCACAAGGTTTTTACTGTTCCATCCATCTGCGGTCCCACCAAAAAATATAGCATTGTTCTGGCAAAAAACATTTATACAAAACAACATGCTGCATAGAAATCCTAAAAGTTTTTTCATCTTTTTCATAAGTCATATTTTTAAAATAAAAAGATGATTTTTATTCGCCCGTTCTTGCAAGCCTGAATCCATATATGCCAGATCTTGTAGTAGGCGCTACAGATGCATTTGCATAAGTTCTGTCTGATAAACATAAAATACCAGGGGCATCAGTAAAATTTCCTCCTCTTAATCCGGCTGTAGTTAATGGCCAGTTGGCAACATCGGCACCTCCGTTTAAATCTACATTTCCATCTCCATGCAAACCCGTAAAACTTCTTGCAGCAGTGCTGCCTACGCTGATAGCAAACTCAGCAACATTGCCCGACATTTCCATAATACCATTAAAAGAACCTCCGCTACTGGTGCGGTTGCTGCTGGCAGTGGCATAAATACCTGATCTTAATTGCAGGCCATAAGAACCCTGGTAATTTGCATTTCCGTTATTAGCCAGCTCTGTGGCCAACCCAAAATTGGTGACTCCAGTAGTAGGTGCAATACTGGTGTTGCCCCATGCAAATTCATTTGGTGTGGGCACCTGGTTTACACCTCTGCCGGCTTTTTCAAATTCCATTTCGGTAAAGGGGCGCAGTGCAGCCCAATCTGCAAAAGCCAGGTGATCTAAATAACTGGTAGAGCCCATTGCTCTTTCTGGTGCCGGAGCAATATAAGAAGGATGACTTCCGGTTATGGGACTGGAATACCGATTAGCTGCACGCCCTGCATCAAGGTTATTTAAAAAATCGGTGTACTGCTGCTGGCAGCATTCATATTTCATAAACCATACTGCTGCAAAACCCTTAGGATACGCAGCAGGTATTGGGCCAAGGGCATCTCCGGAGCTTGCATAAAAAAGATTGGTTGGGGTATTGGCCACAGTAATGGCTGCCTCGGATGCTACATTGTATGCATTGTTTGTACCGCCAGCAAAAAAATGCCCTGCTTCTGACCCCGCAGTTCCCAGGCTGAATGCACCGGACGGAACATACACCATCTCCAGGGCAAACAATCGTATTTCTACACTGTCTGTGTTTAATACGCCATCTGCACCATAGTTCCACTGAAGTTTAGCGCCGGTATAATTTACATTTCCTGTAAAATCTACACCGGTACTTCCCCTGTAAATCCACACACCTTTTCCATCTGCAGCAGTTTTTATAAAGCTGCCTGCGGGCATGGTCATGCCGGTAGCAGCAATGGTTGCATGCTGCCAGGTGTTGCTTGTTTTTTTGCGGAACTTGGCAAAAACCCATGCACCATCATAGTTGGCTTCGTTGGTTACGGTGCGCCAGCTATTGTCCCAGCTTACATCAAAATTTATAAGACTAAACTGGCCTACAGTATTTTGGCCGTTTATTAAAATGTTTGCCAGCTGAATGTTATTTGCTTTAGCCATTGCTGCAAAGAAGAAAAAAAAGAGAATAAATACGTAATTCTTTTTCATATAAATTTTATTTAAATGTTTTAAAAAAATATTAAATCAAATTTGGCAGAATAAAATAAAGCAGCCTATACCGTGTGGCGGGTATTTTTAAAATGGGGATTGATATATTTATTTAGGAGAGAATTTGCCTGCAGAGATTGCAAACTGTAACCAGGTATAAATAAATCATACCCGTACACGTTTGCTAAACAGCCCCAAAAATTTAAGGCCGGCATTTACAAGATGCAAATATATTCTGAGAGATCCCGGGAACCCGGAATGAAATTTAACCTGGATAAAAGTATTACAAAGTGCCGCTTTATTTTTTATTACACGGCTGTTTTAAATTTATTTTTGCTCTTGAAACTGGTTACAGCTTTTTTTAAAGCTAAACATCACTGCAATTATAAACAGGGGAAAGCATATTACTTTTATGAGTGTAAAAAAAATGTGGTAAAAAAAATTATTTCCCAAATGTGTAACCTAAGCGAAGCCCTGCATAGCCAAAGGATACGTTTTTTTTGCTGTATCCTTCATAGGCAGCACTTACATCAAACCGGCGGCTGATAATATAACCGGCACCTAAAGACCAGGCTGCATAATTTTCGCTAACAACATTGCCCAGTGTATAAATACCAAGCCCCGCTTTAGCGCCAAGGTAAACAGCAGGCGATGGAAAATATTTAATGCCCAGCCTGATGGGAATAACCGCCGTGGTTGGAATATTATATTTTGCAAACAATGCTGTAGCACCCACATCGGCAGTAAGGGCAAGATTATTTGAAAGCCCGTATTGTGCCAGTATATCAAAGCCTGCTCCAATAGTATTATAAGTAAGATTACTTACAGGAATGGCCAGGGAAATGGCGGCGCCTATTTTAAAACCCTGCGGAACATTTGTCTGGGATTTTGTAAAAAAAAAGTTGAAGGATAGAAAGAAAACTAAAATCAATTTTTTCATTTTAAATTTTTTTTGATACTTATAAAATATTTCTTATTAAAAAAATTCTAATAAAATTTAAGTTGAATAGTGTACTTCTTCTTCTCTTAACGTTTTGCAGGAGCATTTATTTTGTAATGAATAATGGCTTAAATAAAAGAAGCCGCCCAAATATATGCAGCGGCTCCTTTAATTATTTTTTTATAATTATCAATTGCCAAAAGTATATCCTAAACGTATTGCAACAAGGCCTATAGAGCCATTTTTGCTGTATCCATCATAAGCAGCACTTACATCAACATTGCTGCTTATAAAATAGCCAGCCCCAAATGAATATGCTGTAGAAGTTTCGGAACTTAATCCTTTAGTTTTAAGAATGCCTACACCAATTTTACCGGCAAAATAAAGTTCTGGAGTAGCAAAATAACGTACACCTGCCCGGATAGGAATAAGGGTGAAATCAGAATAACCCTTTTTACCAAATAAACCGGTATATCCGGCATCGGCTGTTATGGCGATATTTTCATTAATACCATACTGGCCCAATAGATCAATTCCAGCACCTATTGATGTAAAATCAAGATTGCTTACAGGAATTGCAACACTGGCACCTGCACCAAATTTGAAACCAGTGATACTGGGTGCATCCTGGGCTTTAACTATAAAAGAAAAAGTAATCAAAGCGCTAATAAAAAATGTTTTTTTCATGTCTATTATTTTTAGTTTTAAAATTGGGCGCAAGTTATTCATTCAAATCTAATTGTAAAAACATTTTTGATCCTTTTTATTTATCTACTTATGAATAATAGGTAAGCAAAAAAAAATACATATATAAAAACAATTCTAATCTCATACAAGGTTTGTTTTTAATTTT
>JAYVGA010000287.1:0-2699 GCA_043772635.1 Chitinophagaceae bacterium | reverse complement strand
AGCGAGGGTTCAGGCGTTTTGTGCAAGTGAAAATGCCGGTGCCGGTGGTGCTGGTAAATAAAAAAAATGCCCAATAAAATTAAAATAGCAGGAGCAATAAAATGAGTAAAGTATTCAATTTTATTGGCAAGCTGCAGGCCCAGCATACTTAAAATAATACCGATAGCAATGGTACTTAATGCATGCGCCAGCCCACTAATAAAAGTTACTTTGGTTACCTGTTGCAAACTCCAGTTATCTTTTTTACCAATGGCTAAAACTGGCAGCCAGTGATTAGGAATTACTGCATGCAATAAGCTTATTAAAAGACTGCCGGTAATAATGCTGTACATTAAAAAAATGTTAGGATGATTTAAATAAAAAAAGTTGCGCAGGCAAAATGCCCCGCAACTTTTTATTTTAATTAATTAAATAATTTTATGCCATGAATACCTGTGCCATTCCTATGATGGAGGCAAGCATTACTACACATTTCCAGCAATATGTTCTGTTCATTTTCATTTTTGTTTGTTTTATGACTGTAAAAATACATGGTTATATGCGGTTGGTTTTGTTAATAATTTAATGCCCGATCATTTTATATTTATATTGATTTTAGTTGCGGCAGATTTGTGCCACCCGTATGAAAATGATCACTTAATTTTTACCCGCAACAATTTTATTGAATTAATAAAAACCAACGTATCAGGCAATAAGTGAATTGCTGCTGCCTGCACCGGGCCAATTATTCTTAATAAAACAAGCGTAATACCAATTACATGCACCACGCCTACACCCACAATAATATTTTCTTTAATGGTACGAAAGGCTCTTTTACTGATAGCCCTTGCCCTTGCAATTTTTTCTAATTTATCTTCCATCAACACAATATCTGCAGCTTCCATTGCAGCCTGTGTACCCATGGCACCCATTGCAATGCCAATGTTTGCCTGCACCAAAGCTGGTGCATCATTTATACCATCTCCCACCATGGCTACTTTATCGCCTTTACCCTGCAGTTCTTTTACTATCCTGATTTTATCTTCGGGTAATAAATTAGCCCTAAAGTCTGTAATGCCCACCTGTTCGCTAACATGTTTTGCTGTTTCAGGATTATCGCCGGTAAGCATCACAATATTTTTTACTCCACTTTCTCTAAGCCCGGCAATCATTTCTTTTGCACCTGCACGTATGGCATCGGATATATAAAAAATTCCTGCTAATTTATTATCAACTGAAAGGTAAATAGCCGTATCGGTAAGATTTTGAGAACTTGCTGCCATGGCTACTTTACTTTCCTGCATGTATAATTTATTGCCAAATAAAACCGCTTTGCCTTCTACTGTTGCTGAAACGCCCCGGCCTTTTATCACTGCAAAGTTTTCAGGTTCGCCGTAAGCGATTTTTAATTTATCTGCATAGTTTAAAATTGCTTTTGCTAACGGATGGCTGGAACGCCTGTCAACTGCAGCAGCGTATTGCACTAAATTATTTTCATTAAAATTGCTGTCAATTATTTCAATGCGGTTTAGGGTAGGGCTGCCCATGGTGAGGGTGCCCGTTTTATCAAATACTACCATGGTAACCTTGGCCAATTCTTCTAAAAATTTTCCACCTTTTACCAATATGCCTTCTCTTGCCGCACGGGCAATTGCGGCAATGGTAACAAGGGGAGTTGCCAGGCCTAATTCTGCCGGAGAAGTAAAAATCAGCAATGCAATTACAAGCTTTATATCACGGGTATAAAAATAAACTACGCCAACAAAAATAAATACAATGGGTATAAGCCAACTGGCTATTTTATCGGTAAATTTTTCAATAGGCGCCTGGCTGTTTTCTGCTTCTTCCACCAAAGTTATTATCCGGGCAAATACCGTATCCTTCACTGCTTTTGTCATTTCAATATTCAATGCGCCCAGTTCCACAATGGTTCCTGCAAATGCATCGCTGCCAATCGTTTTTTCCTGCGGAACACTTTCGCCGGTAATGGGTGCCTGGTTTACTGAGCCTGCGCCTCCTGTTACTTTTCCATCCACCGGAATTTTTTCCCCGGCTTTTACCAAAACAATATCGCCAATTTTTAAATCATCTATTTGTACAATTTCTTCTTTACCATTTTTTTTTAAGATGGCTGTTTTGGGTACAGTGCCTATCAGTTCTTTTATAGATGCCCTTGCTCTTTCGCCGCTTGCACTGGCTATGTATTCTGCAATAAGAATAATCATCAGCACAACAGCACCTGCAAGATATTCTTTACCCAATACAGAGATGATAACGGCTATGGTAATAAAAATTTCAGTACCAATCTTTCGTTCCTTTATTAAATCTGTGGCAGCAACTTTTACCAATGAGTAAAGCCCGAATGCCATGGCAGCAAGCAATACAGGCAAAGGAATAATCTCAAAATAAAATAACAGGCTTGCTGTTCCCACCGTTAGGATGCGTACAATTTCCCAAAGAAACTGGCGGAAAAAAAATGTTTGTGAGAAGGTCATGATAATCAGGGTTAAAAATAGAAATGTATATTCAGCAGCGGGGGAAAAATTTAATTATTTACTCTTCTATAAAATTGGTTGCAAGCATCAGAGTTTTACCTTAATTCCGCCATTTAAAATAAAACCTTCCGTATGTGTCCATATTTCATCAAATGATGGAGAAAGATGAGAACCGTTTACTACATTCTTATACCTGCCCTGCCGGGTATCTGTAAAATTCTCGAA
>JAYVGA010000286.1:0-23195 GCA_043772635.1 Chitinophagaceae bacterium | reverse complement strand
CCGATGCATACAACACTTCTTACGCAACCATAAGTGCGGCTAACCCTTACCGCAATATCATAACAGCCACCGAAGATGATCGTGGCGGCATTAATATGAACTATGCTTTTGTGCAGCACAACAGGGTGTACGAAGGCAGCGAATATTTTAATATTCCCTGGAGCAATAAAGAACTGCAGATAAATTATGAAACTTTCCGGGATAAAATTTTGCCGGGAAGCCAGGAAAAATGGACCGTAAAAATTACTGGCAGCAAAGGAGAAAAAGCTGCAGCAGAAATGCTGGTGAGCATGTACGATGCATCGCTGGACCAGTTTAAACCACATGCCTGGAATCTTTTAAAATCTTTATGGCCCACCAATGCTGCCAGCATAAACTGGACCTTTAATAATTTTACCAGCGTGCAAAGCAATGAGAAAAACAGTTTTATAATTGATTATGCACAGGTGCCCGGCAAGGCTTATGATGCTTTGGTAAATAATGGATGGAATGAAGGATATTATAATGACAGAGTTATGTATATGAGAGGAGAAATGGCGGGAGCACCTTCCCCTACTGCAAATGGAGAATATAAAATGAAAGCTCCTCCTGAAATAAACCAGGTGAAATTTACGCCTGCAAAAGTAGTTGCAGATGCTGATGTAAATGCAGTGGATACAACTACAGTTCCTGTACCATTAAATAATGTTGCAGCAAACAACCCTGCCATTCAGATAAGAAAAAATTTCAACGAAACTGCTTTCTTTTTTCCTGCACTCACAACAGATGAAAAAGGAAATGTAAGTTTTAGTTTTACCATACCCGAAGCGCTAACCCAATGGAAGCTGATGACGCTGGCGCATGATAAAGAATTGGCCAGTGGCTATGCCGAAAAAACAGTCATCACCCAAAAGCCTTTAATGGTGCAGCCCAATGCCCCACGTTTTATAAGAGAAGGCGACCGTATGGAGCTGATAACAAAAGTGGTAAACCTCAGCGATAAAGAAATAACCGGCACGGCACAATTAGAATTAATAGATGCCGTAACAAACAAACCTATAGATGGCTGGTTTAAAAATGTTTTTCCCAATCAATATTTTACAGTAGAAGCAGGAAAAAGTGTAGCGGTAAAATTCCCGATGGAAATACCTTTTAATTTCAACAGTGCACTAACCTATCGCATAAAGGCAATCGCTAACTCCTCCCCCGCCGGGGGAGGTCGGGAGGGGGCTTTCAGTGATGGTGAAGAATCTGCCATTCCGGTTTTAACCAACCGTATGCTGGTTACAGAATCTTTCCCCATCAACATGCGCAATGAAAACACGAAGCAGTTCAAATTTGAAAAGCTGCTCAACTCCTCCCCCGCCGGGGGAGGTCGGGAGGGGGCTTCTCTGGTGAATCATGCAGTAACCGTAGAATATACCAGCAACCCTGCCTGGTATGCCGTGCAGGCATTGCCTTATTTAATGGAGTATCCCTACGAATGTGCAGAGCAGAATTTTAATAGGTATTATGCAAATGCATTGGCAGGTTTTGTGGCCAACAGCACACCAAAAATAAAAGCAGTTTTTGATAAGTGGAAAACACAGGACACAGCAGCGTTGATGAGCAATCTGCAAAAAAATGAAGAATTAAAATCTGCTCTGCTGCAGGAAACACCCTGGGTGCTGGATGCGCAAAATGAAAATGAGCAAAAGAAAAATATAGCCATCCTGTTTGATATGGTGCGGCTGAGCAAAGAAAAAACCAGCACCTTAAATAAGTTAAAAGAAATGCAGAGCAGCAATGGTGGTTTCACCTGGTTTAAGGGTGGCCCCGATGACCGCTACATTACCCAATATATCATCACCGGCATTGGCCACCTGCGGAAACTAAATGCCTTAAGTAAAGAGGATGATGCTGCCATAAAACCGCTGCTTGATAAAGCCCTGCCTTATTTAGATGCCAGGCTTAAAGAAGAATATGACAACCTTATAAAATACAAAGTAAAACTTAGTGGCAATAATTTGTCGTACACTGCCGTGCAGTATTTGTACATGCGCAGCTTTTTTGCGCAAACAGCCATAGCCGCTGCCAATAAAAAAGCAGCAGATTATTTTAAAGCACAGGCCACACAATACTGGCTCTCGCAAAGCAAATATATGCAGGCCATGATTGCACTGGCATTGCACCGCAGCAAGGATGTAAAAACACCTAAAGCCATCATCGCTTCTTTAAAACAAAATGCTATTTACAAAGAAGAGATGGGTATGTATTTTAAAGAGTTTACCACCGTCGGTTATTACTGGCACCAGGCACCCATAGAAAGCCAGGCCATGATGATAGAAGCTTTCAGCGATATTGATGGCAACACAACTAAAGTAGATGATTTAAAAACATGGTTGCTAAAACAAAAACAAACACAAAACTGGAAAACCACCAAAGCCACTGCAGAAGCCTGTTATGCGCTTCTCTTAAATGGCAATAACTGGTTATCAGAAGAAAAAACGGTGGAAATTAAATTAGGAAGCAATCTTATTTTAAATTCTTCAAACGATGCCGAAGCTGGCACCGGCTATTTCAAAAAAAGAATCGAAGGCACTAAAGTAAAACCCGAAATGGGCAACATCTCTGTTACAGTAAAACTTTCCCAAGCTCCCCCTTCAGGGGGCGGGGGGGGCTTGGGCTCGTCTTCCTGGGGCTCCGTTTACTGGCAGTACTTTGAAGACCTTGATAAAATTACTCCTGCAAGTACACCACTTTCATTGGTAAAAAAATTATATGTAGAAAAAAAATCTGACCGTGGCCCGGTTTTAAAGGAATTAAAAGATGGAGATGATTTAAAAATTGGCGACAAAGTAAAAGTGCGCATTGAGTTAAAAGTGGATCGTGCTATGGAATATGTGCACATGAAAGATATGCGTGCAGCAGCCATGGAACCTGTAAATGTTATCAGCCAGTACAAATGGCAGGGCGGCCTTGGTTATTACGAAAGCACCAAAGATGCCAGCACTAATTTCTTTTTTGGCCAGTTGCCAAGAGGCAGTTATGTTTTTGAATACCCCATGTTCGTTACACATGCCGGTAATTTCAGCAATGGTATTACAACAATACAATGTATGTATGCACCAGAGTTTACAAGCCACAGTAATGGGATAAGGGTTAATGTGGAGTAAGTGTCAGGCCACTATCAGGGACTTTTAAAATTAAGAACGTTTCAATAGGGCCATACACTTACGAACTGTGCCAGGCCACTATCAAAAAATTTAAAATCTTTGACATATTGCCCTTGACTTTTCTATTGCCCATTGACTTATTGCCTTTGACAATTACCTTTGCAAAATGCAACAACCCTGGTTTAAAGATTGGTTCAATTCTTCCTACTATCATCAGCTCTATTTTAACCGGGATAAAACGGAAGCAGCAACCTTTATAAATAAACTGATAGATTACCTGAAGCCCGCAGCCGGAGACAGTATGCTGGATGTGGCATGCGGCAAAGGAAGACATTCTATGCAACTGGCAGACAAAGGTTTTGATGTAACGGGTATAGACCTTAGTGAGGACAGTATTAAGGAAGCCCTGCTACAGGAAGCTGCCAATCTTCATTTTTACCAGCATGATATGCGCCTGCCCTTCTGGATTAATTATTTTGATTATGCTTTTAATTTTTTTACCAGCTTTGGATATTTTCGCACCCAGCGGGAACATGATAATGCCATACGCACCGTTGCACAGGCGCTAAACAGTAAAGGTGTTTTTGTAATGGATTACCTTAATGTGCATTACTCTGAAGATCACACGGTGCACCAAACAGAAAAAGAAATTGATGGCGTAAATTTTATTATTACAAAATGGTACGACGAAACGCATTTTTACAAAAAGATTTTAATAGAAGACGAGGCACAGCAGGAGCCTTTTGTGTATACAGAAAAAGTAGCCAAATTTAACCTGGGCGATTTTACAGAAATGTTTGCTTACCAGGGTTTACAGATTCAGGAAGTTTTTGGAGATTATAATTTTGATCATTATGATGTAAAAAAATCACCCCGGTTAATAATGATTGCGAAGAAGGTAAAGTAGATAACACTAATTGTAGGCACGAATTACACGAATTAAAATACTTTATTACACGATTTTTTTGTTCGAATTACATTAATTTACATCTCCATCAACTGCCAACTGCCAACTGCCAACTGCCAACTGCCAACTGCCAACTGCCAACTGCCAACTGCCAACTGCCAACTGCCAACTGCCAACTGCCTAATTCCTGTTATTCACCAGCATCCACCTTGCGGTTTCGTAAATGGCAGAAGTAAGCTCAGACATTTTACGTTTTACAGAGTCCTGCTGTGCGGCCGATAAAACAGGAAGGTTATTTTTTACAGGAACCAGTTCTTCTTTTTTTATACGGATATTTTTACGGTAAAAATATTCATCATTAACCACACCTATCCAGCCGGGGGCATGATAAATAATAAAAGCTGCATTCCCTTTTTTAGTGGTATCCAGCAGGTCTCTGCCAAGGGTGCTGTTGGTATAGGGCTGCATCAGCATTCCTGCAATAGTGGGCAGCACATCTATCTGCGATACTGCTTCGCTTCTGATATGCGGCGTAAGCAGTGCCGGTGCATAAAACAAAAGGGGCACATGTTCCTCTGCCAGCCGCTGTTCCGTCCAGGCCTTTGGATAAATGGCTGTGGCATTTCCTTCTACACCATGATCGCCCACAAAAACAAAAATAGTATTATCAAAATAATTTTCTTTTGAAGCTGCTTCTATAAATTTTTTAAAACAATAATCGGTATAGGCAAATGCATTGTATTCTTTCAGCGATTCAAAACCATATTTTTTTAAACTGTCTTCTGCAATATTCATTTGCACAAAATCTTTGTCTTCTTCCGGAATATTAAATGGGCGGTGATTATCGGCTGTTTGTATGATACTGAAAAATGGCTTTTGCTCTTTTGCCATTACTGCACTGGCTTCTAAAAATAAATTTTTATCGCTTATACCCCACACATTCATTTTGGGAGATGTGTATTTTCCTTCTTCATAAATTTTTACTCCCTTAATATTATTTACAAGGCCACTAAAATTATTAAACTGGCTTCGGCCGCCAATAAAATATAATTTTTCATAGCCGTCAAAATCGTTTATAATACTGCGCTGGTTTACGGTAGCTTCGTTGCGGGTGGCAAACTTGCTGAGCTGCACATCGGGTATGCCTGTAAGCGTAGCAAACACACCCCTTGCTGTACCAAAAGTGGGCGTAAAACATCTTTCAAAAAAAATACCTTTTTGTGCAAGCTCATTAAAATAGGGCGTACTGTTTAGCGGGTTGCCACTCATGGTACTTTTATACATGCTGAAACTTTCGCAGATAACCAGCACTATATTGGGCTGGCTTTCCAGGCCCTTACTACCCGATTGTTTTATCCTCTGGTAGCTGTGCTTTTTTATCCCATAACTTTTAAGGTTTAAAAAATCTTCCATTACAGAGTAATACTCTTTTGCCTTATTGCTGTAATCCGGATCTCTAAAGCGCAGCGTAGTAAAAAAGTTCTGCAGCGGATTTAAAGCCAGGTTACTTTTAAACTCATCATTTAAACTGAATGCCCTGAAAAAATCCAAAGGTTTCAATGTAAAAAATCCATACACGAACCAACCCATTAATAATAAGGCTGCCAGGTGCCACCTGCGCCGGTAAGAAAATTTATGAATGTTTATATTTTTATCTTCTACATCTACATGCGTGCGCCTGAACACCCATATCATCATCATCACCGCACCTGCAAGGCCAATTAAAATCCACACAATAGGATAACTCTGCCATACCATCTGCAGCGACTCCCGGGGGTCTTCTGCAAATATGAGTGCATCGGCATTCAGCCTTGCATTAATGTAAGAGAACTGTCCAAAATCGGCACCATAAAAAAACAATACCAGCAGGGTAATAATACCAAGGTAAACCGTCCAGAAACGTTTGGCTCCCTCGCTGTAAAAAGGAGAGAGTCTTCTAAAAACAGATAAAACAGTTATGGGGAAAAGTATAAATGATATCCAGCGCAAATCATATTTTAAACCCAGCCAAAAAGAGGGAAACAAATCGAGCACAGGTATATCTGATGGCTTAAAAAAAATAACCGTAGCCACCCGGAAAGCAGTAAATATTAAAAGATAAATCAAAAATATTTTTACAATCCACTGTATTGTTTTTGATACCCGCCATTTAATGAACATGATTAAAAATTCCTTTTATTTATTTTGTGCAAACTTAATGAAGAACCCCTGCTGGTTTTTACAAAATTAGTTAGTCTTTTTATTATTAAAGAGCAGGTACTTTGCAGTTTCGTACCATGCTTCTGTAAATGCAGCCATATTATTTTTTATACTATCTGTTGCCGGACTTTTTATTATGGCATCGTTGTTAAGTAACGATACAAATTCTTTAGCACCTGTTAATAAATTTCTGCCATAATAAAACCGGTTACTCACCAATCCAATAAAGCGGGTGTCGGGGTCGGCAATAAAAGCATAATGTTCTTTTTGGATACTGCTGCTGTCAAATAAATTGCGGCCCAGTGCAGTATTGCTGTGTGGCTGCCTTGCAAGGTATGCTACAGAAGGCAGTATATCTAATTGTGAGCAAACATCTGTAATGCTTGCAGGTTTAAGCATAGCGGGTGCATAAAACAATAAGGGCACATGCTCTGCTGTAATACCCTGCCTGGTAAAGCTCTGCGGAAAAAGGTTTCCTGCATCCCCCCTTAAACCATGATCGCCCACAAAAACAAAAATAGTATTGCTGAAATATTTTTCTTTTGCTGCTGCTTCAAAATATTTTTGAAAACAAAAATCAGAATAACGCAAAGCATTCAGTTCTTCATTGCTGCTAAAATTATATTTCTGCAGGGTATCTGCGGAATATTTTACCAGTTTAAATTCCGGCAAATCTTCGGTAGGAATGGTATAAGGCCGGTGATTGCCGGCAGTTTGTATTATTGCAAAAAATGGTTTTTTTTCTTTTGCCATTTGTGTATTGGCCGCAATAAAAAGATCTTTATCGCTAATGCCCCACACATCTACTGTGCCTGCATCAAAACTGTCTTCTTCAAATATTTTTAATCCTTCAATATTATTATTTAATACTCCCCTTATATTGGCCCAGGTGGTACTGCCACCCAAAAAATAATATTTACTGTATTGTTTAAAATCGTTTATGATGGTATGCTGGTTTACTGCAGCAGGATTTCTGCTGGCAGTTTTTTGAGGTTCTACATCTGGCACACCGGTAATTACAGCCCATACCCCACGGGCAGTACCAAAGGCAGGCGTAAAACATCTTTTAAAAAATATACTCTTACTGCTAAGCTCATTAAAGTAAGGGGTGGCATTAAGCTTATTACCAAACATAGAACTTTTGTGGGCGCTGAAACTCTCGCAAATTACCACCACAATATTGGGCTTTTGTAAAAACGTATCGGTGTAATTACAGGCTCTTGTAAAATTTAATTTGTTTACATCGGGCTGCTGTACCCCAAGATAGGCAGCCATTAACGGGTAAGCTTGCTGCACTTTCTTTTTATCAAAAGAAGAATTTTTAAATTTTAAAGAACTAAAAAAACTCTGAAAAGGATTTAACGCTGTGTGTGCTTTAAAATCGTTGCTCAAAGAAAAAGCATCGCTCCATCTTAAGGGGTATTGCCCTATTTTTCCAAAAATTAAAACTGCCATTAAAACTGCTGCAGTAATAAAATACCATTTATTATATTTTTTTGCAGGCATGGCTGCAGTATTGCCCATCCTGCCTAATAATTTTTTATTGAACCACACATTTAACAGCAGTAAAATAATAATAACAGCCGTAATAGAAAACAGCGGATAGGTTTGCCGCATCATACCAAATGATATTTTGGCATCGGGTAAAAAATTTATAACAGAGGCACTCAGGCGCTGCTGCAGGTAATCGTAATGATAATAATCTGCAGCATAAACAATTAAAAAAATAAGGAAAACAATGGAAAGCGTGATGACCCATCCTTTTTTTGCCCACTTATTTTTAAACGGATCTAAAAATGGCAATAGGCAAAGCAGCAACATAGCCAAACCTATTACAGCCACTACCCTTGCATCGTATCTTAAGCCCAGCAAAAATGCTGAACCACTAAAAGGCAAACCAGGTTTACTATACGTATAGAAAAAAAACAAGCGGTAAAAAAACATCAATACCAGCAGCAAAAACATGGAAATAAAAATCCACCTGAGCAGTACCGGAACTCTTTTTATCAAAGACATTCTTAATAATTTAAAACAGCGGCTAAGTTAGTTTAATTATTTTTGTTTAATACAACCCCTTATATGCAACAACTGCTGCAGGCCGACAGGCATCTTTTTAAATTAATCAACTCTGTATGGCATCATCCTTTTCTGGATGCTGTTTTGCCGCTGATTAGAAACCAGTATTTATGGATGCCCTTCTACTTATTTATGGTGTTGTATGTGCTGATAAATTATAAAAAAACCGGCTGGGTATGGGTAATATTTATGCTGTCCCTGGCTACGCTTACCAATTTTATAAGCAGCGATCTTATTAAAGAAAATGTATACCGGTTAAGGCCCTGTAACGATCCCTCTATGGCAGATGGCCTGCGCTTTTTAATAGCATACCGCCCGAAAAGCTCCAGTTTTACTTCTTCGCATGCCGCCAACCATTTGGGGCTGGCTGCTTTTTTCTTTTATACCCTCAGGCAGCATATGGGCAAAAAGGCAGCATTATTTTTTGCCTGGGCCTTTATAATTATGTATGCACAAATATATGTAGGGGTACATTATCCATTAGATGTGATCTTTGGAGGGCTGGTTGGTTTTCTTTTCGGATATTTGTCGGCCAGATCATTTAATAAAAATTATTCCCTGGTATAAATAACCATTATGTTTGAAGTGTTCATATTATTTTTACTGATATTTATTAATGCCCTTTTTGTAATGACGGAGATGGCCCTGGTAAGCGTTAGAAGAGCAAAACTGGAAGCCTTAAAAAACAAAGGCAGTTTTAAAGCAGCTACTGCACTAAAACTTTCCGAAAACCCCGACAAATTTTTATCTACGGTGCAGTTGGGTATTACGCTGGTATCTATTTTAACCGGTTTGTACAGCGGCGAAAAGTTTAGCAAAGACCTGCAGCCTGCTATTGAAAAAATTACATTTTTACAACCTTATGCCCAAACGGTATCTACCACAATTGTGGTGGTAATTGTTACTTTTTTATCTATCATACTGGGCGAATTAATTCCTAAAAGAATTGCACTGATAAGGGCCACAAAAATTTCTTTATTGGTGGCAGCCCCCATGAACTTTTTATCTAAAATAGCTTACCCTGTTGTAGGATTATTGTCTTTTATTTCCAACTCATTTTTTCGTTTGTTTAAAATAAAAACGCTTAGCGACAGCGCCGTAACAGAAGAAGAAATTAAAGCCATGATATCGGAAGGCAGTGAGCATGGATCTATTGAAGAAGGCGAAAAAGTAATTATAGAAAGGGTATTTCACCTGGGCGACAGGAGCATTACCTCTTTAATGACACACCGCACAGATATTGTTTGGTTTGATATGAACGACACCGTTGATGATATCCGTAAAAAAGAAGAAGACTTTGCATTTAGTACTTACCCGGTGTGCGAAGCAACGGTGGATGATATAAAAGGGTTAATTTCTATTAAAGATCTTTTTAAAGCAAACCCCGATACTCCTTTGCATAAACTGGCCAAGCCTGCTTTGTTTGTGCCGGAAAATAATAAAGCCTACCAATTGCTCGAAAAATTTAAATCTACAAAAATACATACCTGTTTTATTGTAAACGAATATGGTACGCTGGAAGGAATGATAACCCTGAACGATATATTGGAAGCCATTGTAGGAGATGTGCCGCAAAGCGGCCAGGAGGAATATGAAATTGTGAAAAGAGAAGATGGCAGTTACCTGGTAGATGCACAAATTCATTTTTATAATTTTTTAAGCTATTTTGAAAGGGCAGACTGGTTAAACCAGGATGATCAGAATTTTGATACCGTGGCAGGTTTTGTACTGCAGGAGCTGGAACATATACCCAATACCGGGGAGCGGTTTGAATGGAGAGATTTTAAATTTGAAATTATAGATATGGATGGCCAGCGGATAGATAAAGTGCTGGTGACCATTTCGCCCGAAATGAAAGAAGAAATGGAAGAAGTTTAAAATTGCAGGCTGGCTTTATTTTCAGGATTGGTAAGCTTTGTACTTTTGCGGCTACCATTAACCGTTATATGCATCAGCCCCATCTGCTGCTCATGATATTCATATAACAAATTATTAAACACTGCTACCTTAGCCGGTTTTTCTATATTGCCTGCTTCATAATAACTGTATATGCCTTCTTCTATTAACTCATAGCCCAGGTATTTTAAATTTACCGCCCTGCCATCTGCAATAATTTTAAGATGCTGCTGCACATAAGTGTTTACCAGCCTGTCCATAGCGGCCCTGTCTTTGGGGTTTATTAAATCTACAGGAGTTTTATAAGTGGCACGCAGTGCTTTTTCAAAATCATCTGTAAATAATTTGCAACTCACTTCCAGTGTTTTTTTTGATGCATTGTGTTCTATTTCTGTAACGCTTACATACACAGGGTGTACAGTGCTGCCCGCCACAGAAAAACAGGCCGATAAAATAAAAAACCACTTATATAAAATAGTTGCCATTGAGCATTGAGATTGATTAAACCAATTATATTTGAAGATATTTGATTGCAAACATAGGGTAATACTATTAAGGCAAAATGGCTTTATGAATGATTTTGCATTTTATTTTGATGTAGGGTTTAAGCATATTATAAGTGCAGATGCATTGGATCACCAGCTTTTTATTGTAGCCCTGGCAGCCATTTACAGGATAGCAAACTTTAAAGCGGTTTTAATTCTGGTTACCGCATTTACTGTTGGGCATACGGTAACGCTTGTACTTGCTGCTTATGATATAATAAGGTTTAGTAATAAATGGGTTGAATTTTTAATTCCGCTTACAATTGTAATAACAGCTCTTTTCAATTTTTTTCAAAAAGAATATGGCGCAAAATTGCTGAAGGCAAATTATTTTATTGCCCTTGCATTTGGACATATACATGGTGCAGGCTTTGCCAATACCATCCGTTTTATGCTGGCAAAAGATCAGGCTGTTGCCCTGCCATTGTTGGGTTTTAATGTGGGGTTAGAGCTTGGGCAAATAGCAGTAGTAATTTTAATATTAGGATTAAATTATTTGATGATAAACAAAGCAGGCCTGCCGCAAAAATGGTGGGTACGAATTTTATCGGGTTTGGCTTTTATTATCGCCGCATACATTTGTGTAAACAGGTGGCCGGCGTAAGGAGAATTTTTGCCCCCGCAAAAAAGCGGGGCAAGCTGGTAAGACGTAATTTTTTTGCTGATAGATATTCCGCAATTATTGTGTTTTCTTTTTAAACACAATTTGCTTTTCGTATTATCGTCTAAAAAAATTTTGCCCCGCAAAATAGCGGGGAAAGCTGGTAAGGCGGTAAGGCGGCAAGGAGTAAAATAATTGCTGGTGTATATTCAGCTATTATGGTGTTTTCGTTTTAGAAGCTGTTTGAATTATTTGTTTTTTTTTATTATTATGTAAATAAAAGATGCCAAAAGGTATGCCGATGAAAGGATCCCGCTTTGAGGCGGGACGATGACCCTATGAAAAGCCAAGGCTGGTATTAAAAACATACAACTCAAACAAGTTCTTAAAAACTTTCCGGTTTTTTTTCTTGCCGCCTTGCCGGCAAAAACAATAATATAATTTTAAACTTTTTATACCATTCAAATTTAAAAGATGAAACAGTTATTTTCTTTTCTCTTCTTATCTGCCATGGCGCTTTGCAGCCAGGCACAGGATATTAAAAACAACCCCGGCAGCAACCATGGCAACCGCTTTGAACAACTGGGTACCATATTGCCAACGCCCAATGAGTACCGCACTGCAAGTGGCGCACCCGGCAGCAAGTACTGGCAGCAGCGCTGCGATTATGATATTGTGTGCGAACTGGATGAACCAAACCGGAAACTTACCGGTAAAGAAACGCTTACTTACTTTAATAACTCCCCGGATGTACTCACTTTTTTATGGCTGCAGTTAGATGAGAACCAGCACAGCGCTGTAAACAACTCAGGTTTTGCAGGCAGCAATGCTATGAGCCAAACCGTTACCGAAAATGACATAGAAAGATTAAGCGGCAAAAGAGATAAAGAATACGGGCACAACATAACCAAAGTAACCAACGCTTTGGGCACGGCCTTAAAATATACCATCAACAAAACCATGATGAGGGTAGAGTTGCCGGTGGCATTAAAACCGGGGCAACAGTTTATTTTTAAAATAGACTGGAACTATAATATAAGCGACCGCATGAGATATGGCGGCCGTGGCGGTTACGAATTTTTTCCGGAAGATGGCAATGATATTTATACCATGACGCAGTGGTTTCCCCGCCTTTGTGTGTACAGCGATTTTCAGGGCTGGCAAAATCACCAGTTTGCCGGCAGCGGTGAGTTTGCTTTAATTTTTGGAAATTACAAAGTGGCTATGACGGTACCTGCAGACCATGTGGTAATGAGCACCGGCAGGGGGCAAAATTATGCGCAAACATTATCTGCCAAAGAAATGGCCCGCTGGCAGCAGGCACAAACCGCCAAAGATGTAATAGAAATTGTAACGCTTGATGAAGCAAAGGCTAAAGAAAAACAAAAACTTACCCAAAAGAAAACATGGATTTTTAAAGCAGATATGGTGCGTGACTTTGCCTGGGGCAGCAGCCGAAAATTTGTGTGGGATGCTATGCCCATAACGGTAGAGGGTAAAAAAGTAATGTGCATGAGCGCTTATGGTAAAGAAGCATACAACCTTTACCGCAGGTACAGCACCAAGGCTGTGGCGCATACCATTAAAACCTATTCTAAATTTACCATACCTTACCCCTACCCCGTGGCACAAAGCCTGGAAGCCGCTAACGGCATGGAGTACCCGATGATATGTTTTAATTTTGGCCGCTGCGAAAAAGATGGTACATACAGCGAAGGCACAAAAAACGGTATGCTGGGTGTGGTGATACACGAAGTGGGCCATAACTTTTTTCCGATGATTATAAACAGTGATGAAAGACAATGGACCTGGATGGATGAAGGCCTGAACTCTTTTGTAGAATACCTTAGCGAAGAATTATGGGACAATAAATTTCCGGTGAGTAAAGGCCCTGCATATAAAATTACAGATTATATGAAGATGCCAAAAGACCAGCTGGAACCCATTATGACCAACAGCGAGAACATTATTATGTTTGGCCCCAATGCTTACAGCAAACCCTCTACCGGTTTAAATATTTTAAGAGAAACTATTATGGGCAGAGAATTATTTGATTATGCCTTTAAAGAATATGCCCGCCGCTGGGCCTTTAAGCATCCTACTCCTGCCGATCTTTTCCGCACTATGGAAGATGCCAGTGCAGTGGATCTTGACTGGTTTTGGCGGGGATGGTTTTATGGAACAGAAGCCTGCGATATTGCTTTAGATACGGTAAAATGGGCCAACCTTAGTACCGAGCCTGCACCACCAAGAGCCAGCTCCACAAACCCTATGAGCTTTCCCGTGGCCAAACCAGTACTTAATAATTTTGATGATATTTCTAAAATAAGAAACCGGGAAGATAAAAAAATACAGTTTGCTACGGATGCAGATACCAGCCTCAGGGATTTTTACTGGAGGTATGATCGTGGTATTGCAAAAGTAGATGAAACGCCTTTTAGTTTTCCGCCTGCACCTGCCAGCACAGATACACTTACCATGGCGCAAAAGCAAAATATTGCCGGCAGCAAAAATATGTATGAGCTTACCTTTAGCAACAAAGGCGGCCTGGTAATGCCCATTATTATAGAGTGGACATTTAAAGATGGTACTAAAGAAGTAGATAGAATAGATGCACAGGTATGGCGCAAAAACGAAAACAAAGTGATTAAAACTTTTATGAAAGATAAAGAAGTGGCTTCTATTAAATTAGACCCCATGAGAGAAACCGCCGACATCAATGAAAAAAATAACTTGTGGAATGTGGATGCAGAGCCTTCTAAATTTCAGTTGTTTAAAGCAAGAGCGGGCAATGCAAGAGGCGCAAGCGCAGGTGGCAACCCCATGCAGAAAGAAATAAAATAAGTGTTGATATTTTTTAGTGAAGCTGCCTGTGATGGGCAGCTTTTTTTGTGGGGACGGAATTTGTGGGAATTATTTAGGGTATGTAGAGGATAAATGGCATTCCCTTTTAACTAAAACAAATTTTAAAAATATACAGGAGCTTTGTAAATTACAGTTGTTGCCGTATGCAGGTTTAGTATAGAAGCTTATTACCTTTTAACCATCTTATCTGACTTTTATGAGAAAAAAATTTCTGCTTATTTTGTTTTGCTTAATCCATGTGTCATCGGTTTTTTCCCAGGCTGCCAAAGAAAGAGGTAATATTTCTATTACAGTGGGTGCTGCCATGCCGGTGGGACAATTTGCAAGTACTGCATTGCTTGATTCAAAATCTGGTTTTGCCAAAACTGGAGAATCACTTTCCCTTTCTTATTCAAGACCCATAGCAAAAACTACCAGTCTTATTGTGCACATACAGGCACAGCGAAATCCAATTAATAAAAATGCTTTCGAAAACAGCTTTTCTCAATTAAAAATATACCAGGGATTTTATGCCGGCTCAGGGCAAAACAATCCACCTCCCCAAACTTCATATAAAATTTATCCAGGTTGGAAATTTGAAAAAAAATCATGGTTATACAGGGCCTTACTTTTGGGTGCACAAAAACAGTTTAAGCCAAACAGCTATGATAAAATTAATTTATTTGCAAAAATTATGGCCGGTGCTATGTATGCCCAATCACCTGAACTAAATGGCAAAAGTTTTAGCGATACAGCAACGGCAAACTTTCAGCAAAGCAAAAGTTCTGCATTTGGATTTGTGTATTCTTTTGGTGGAGGTTTTAATTATACATTAACTAAAACAGTGTTCCTTACTTCGGCTTTGGCCTATTTTGGCTCAAATAAAATAGTATTTAAAGATGTTAAAACAACTTTTACAACTACAAAAGGAACTTTTGGTTCGCCGGAATATTCAGTCCAGCAATCTGCAACAACAGGAAATGGAAAGCAGGCAATAAGTTCTGTAAATGTTGCAGCAGGAATTGGATTTAAACTGTAATATTCTATAGTAAGAAAACTCATATACAATATTTTTTTCCGGTTCAGTTGTTTCATTCTCCCAATACTAAGCCACCCTTTGTATTACTGTACATTGTTGCCTGCCTGCTGTTCAACTCTTTCAATTGTGGTATATTTGATGTGCCTCATTTTTTTTATATACTGTTAACTATAATTTTTGGGAGATTCAAAATGTACCACACACTTAAAACATATTGCAAAGCCACTGTTCCGCTTACTGAAGAAGAACTCGGACTTATTGATATTTATTTTGAGGCAAAAAATTTAAAGAAAAAAGATTTTTTACTGCATGATGGAAAAATCTGCAGCTTTATAGGTTTTATTGCAGATGGTACCATAAGGCATTTTCATGTTAAAGACGGGGTAGAAAAAACCTGTGATATTTCTTTTGAAAATAGCTGGGTTACCGATTTTCAAAGTTTTACGCACAATACTTCCTGCATTATGAACCTGCAGGCCATGGAAGAAACAACCGTTTTCATTATACAAAAAGAAAACCTCTATAAATTATACGCAGCCTGCAGCAAATATGAAACTTTCGGCAGGCTTATGGCAGAGCAGGTGGCGCAAAGAGCCACGGAAATTGCCATGTCTCTCTCCTCTGATAAACCAGAAGAACGGTTTAAGAATTTAATATTAAAACGGCCTGACCTGTTTCAGCGAATTCCTCAAAAATATATTGCCGATTTTTTGGGCGTAAGCCCCGAGAGTTTGAGCAGGATCAGAAACAGAATTTTAGCCAAATTAAAATCTTAACTTAAGTCATCGTTTTAGCATAATTGAAGTTGCAATTTTGTGTTATCAATTACAATAAAAAAGATAATACAATTTAGTAATCACTTTAATTATTACAGCCATGACAACAATTAACAGCACCACCGCACAATCCCATCAATCAGACTTAGACTTTTTAAAAGTAAAAGCTTTTGAACATTTATTAGACGATGTAATGGAACTGATAGATACCACCGAATTGAAAATTAAGCTAAAAGCCGCAGAAGAAAATTACCAACAAAACCCTGATGAAATAAACAAAGCCCGCCTGGGCATTATCTATCACGAAACAGCTTTAAACCTTTCTTTTTTTTCTAAAACAGAGTTTAAGGGTTATGCAAAAAAAAGTTTTGATATGTTGAGTGAAATGTTTAACTCGCCAAACACCTCAAAAGAATTAATGCCCTTTATCGCTTCATTCAGGGCTTCGGCATTATCATTAGTAGGTGCCGAAACAAAAAAACTGCATTTTATTGGTGAAGCCTTTACACTTTTTAATGATGCAGTAAATAAATATGCTGCCGTTTCTTTTTTGCCGGAATATTTAAGAGGAAGCGTAGCAGAAAATTTACCGTGGTTTTTCTTTTCAAAAATAAAAAGTGCAAAACAGGATTTTCAAAATATTATAAACAGGCAGGATAAAAATAAGGAGTATGCCAATTGGAAAATAATGAGTTTTACTTATTGGGCATGGGCAAAACAAAGGCAGGGCAAAAAATACAGAACCCAGGCATTAGCATACCTTGATAAAGCAATTGCACTGGACCCACATTATAAAGCAGGCAGAAAAAAAGCAGAAGAATTAAAAATGCTATTAACAAAGTAAAACTGCAGCCCGGCAAAAAATTATCCCTTTATTGCCAACAAGATTTTTTTTTACATACCAGCTTTTACTGGTTTGATATTTAACTAACTAAAAAATTAACCAGGTATAATTTATATTTGCAAAAATAAACTGAATTAAAAATAATTATCGCATAGCCCAGGTAAAACCTGCTGCAAAAAAATAACATTATTAATGATATTATTCAAAAATTTTGCCGGCATTATAAAACTAAAACCTGTAATGGCCGTAGGTTTTCTTTTTGCCACTTCCAGTTTATTATTTGGCACCTGGGTGGCTGCAATACCGGGTATTAAAGAAAGGTTGCATTTTACAGATGGCAGCCTGGGCTTATCGCTGCTGCTTTCGCCATTGGGTGCCATTACCGGTGTATTTCTATCTACAAAAGTTTTTAGTAAAATAAGGGTAGGCCACTGGATGTTTACCGGTTACCTGCTCTTATGTATTATTATGATGCTGCAGGTAAATTCCTTTAACCGCCCCATGTTCTGGATATGCCTGTACTGTTTTGGTTTGGTAAGTTTTTTAAACGGGGTTTCTACCAATGCTACAGTAAGCCTTATGGAAAAAAAATACGACCGCCTGCTTATGAGCAGCTGCCACGCTTTATACAGTTTGGGTGGTGCAGTAAGTGCAGGGCTGGCTGCACTTTTAGTGGCATTTCGCATTGCACCCGGCTGGCAAATTGTGGGTGTAGTTACGGTAATAGTGAGCATCATTTTTTTAAACCGTCATCATTTACTGGCCAACCGGGATATCATTCATTCCGGTACGGGATTAAAACTTCCCTCGCTTAGTGTGCTGGGCATTTCTTTTATATGCATGGTAATTTTTATGGCAGAGGGTTGTGTGGCCGATTGGAGCGCCATTTATTTTAAAGAAGTAATGAATGCCCCCAAAGCCCTGGTGAGCCTGGGTTACGCAGGTTTTTCCATAGCCATGACCATCGGAAGATTAAACGGAGATTTTATTGTATCTGTTACCGGAAATAAAAAAGCCGTAATTGCCGGATGCCTAATGGCCGCTGTGGGTTTTTTAATAGTAGTGCTGGCGCCGCAGGTAATTATAGCTATCATTGGTTACATCATAATTGGCTTTGGCTGTTCCTGCATAGTGCCGGTACTTTTCCGTGCTTCTGCAAATATTGCGGGGCTTAGTAAGGTAGAAGGTTTTGCAATGGTAACCACAGGTGGCTTAATAGGTTTTCTTGCCGGCCCTTCTGTTATTGGTTTTATATCAGAAAAAGCAGACCTCTCAAAAGGATTATCCTTGCTTATTTTAATGACCATCCTTGCAGCCGTAGTTGCCTGGCGTAACCAGTTTTTAAGCAATCAATCCATTGCAGTTGTAAGCGAAGATTTTGATGAGCAGTTGTATTAAGATGCAGAGGGTTGTTAACCTTTTGGATAATGTAACATGCTACAATATTTTTGCAAAAGGTTTACAACCCTTCAGTAAATCTTCAAAAAACATTTCGTCGAAAAAATTGAAAATTTTTTTTAAAAAAATCAGGTTGTATTAAATATATCTATATCTTTATCACCTGAACCACCATTTCAGCCTTTACATTACCTGGCTGCAGTTTCCAATAAATCTACATATCCCACCAATATTTCTATCTCTGCAAAGTTGCATCAGTTTGTATGTAATTTTTAGTGTACAATTTCCATAATATCCGCTGTTATTTAATTATTGCTTAAACTCTAAACACACTATTATGAAAAAAATTACACTATTATTATGCCTCCTTGCAATTAACATTATTGCATTTTCACAAAACGTTCCCTGCCCCGATATTCAATCTCACGGTTTTGCCAACATTACTACAGTGGGTTCTACCTGCACTTCAAAAGTATATGCATTTGCCACCGGCGATATTGCTGCAAATAAATCACTTAATATTAAAGTTTATATTGGCAATGCTGTAACGGGTACACTGATAGCCGATAATTGTTTTTTGGTTCCGGGTGGCAGCGCAAGCACCGTATATGAAACAAGTGCTTTTTCTGCCCCATGCAGTGCCACCATTACTTATGTACTTGCACGCAGCACCAATGCAGTTTGCGGAGGAACAACCTGCGGCACAACCATTACAATTGATGGGGGGCCCTTACCCATTAATCTTACCAGTTTTTTTGCTAAAAGAACAAATGGTAAAGTTTCTATAAGCTGGAAAACGGCTTCAGAAATAAATGCAAAATCTTTTGTTATTCAACGCAACTCCGGCAGCGGTTTTATTGATATAGCCACCATTTCCGCTGGTAACAATATTAATGGCAGCAGTTATTTTTACACAGATAACAACAATAATAAAACAGTGAGCCAGTACCGTATTAAAATGCTGGATATTGATGGCTCGTTTAAAAATAGCGATACCAGGATTGTAAAAGGAAATGCAGATTTTAGCGATTTTACCGTATTTCCTAACCCAAGCAATGGTAATACAAAAGTGAGCATTACAGATATTTCAGATCCTACAGATGTTCAGTTAATTGATAATACAGGGCGCATGCTTAAAACCGTATCATTAAATAATACCAATACTATTGAGTTTAACAACCTTAATAATGGTACTTATATCATCCGTATTATTAATAAAAATTCTGGCGAGTCTTCAACAAAAAAACTAAGCGTAATAAACTAATACTCTATTTTGTTTGTTCAGAATTATATATAGGGCAAAAGATATTACTAAAGATTAAAAATATTTAGCGCTTAAAGTAACAAAGCTGATTTGCAAAAAACTGCCCTCTATGTGGGCAGTTTTTTATTACTGCATGTTTGGTTTATTTTGCATTGAGCATCTTAATCACAGGCTAAAAACTCATTACTAAAAAAGCCCTTTGCATTTACGCAAAGGGCTTACTGTTATCCAAAATGGTATTAATAATTGCTAACTGTCATCTCTGTTCTGCTGTTCCTGGCACGGCCTGCAGATGTTTTATTATCTTCTACCAGTTTTGTTTCACCATAGGTACAAGCAGAAGCAGTCATCATAGGGAAAAATATTTTTTTAGCTTCTGAGTATACTCATTCAGTGCCTGTCCGCTAAAACATTCTCATCAGTTATTTGCTCAGCAGCAGGTTTTATTAAAGATGGATGGAGCCTTACCACCTCTCCTACCATGATAATGGCCGGGTTGGTTATTCCATGAAACTGTGCTTTAAAATAAATATCTTTTACAGCACCGATAATGCATTTTTCGTTTTCAGTTGTTCCATCCTGAATTATTGCCACCGGGGTTTCCTTTTTGCCATGCTCCGCAAAAATTTCCATAATAGCCTCCAATTTACTCATGGCCATTAAAATAATAACGGTGGCAGAAGATTGTGCAGCCAGTTTAATATCTGCAGATATATCACCGCTTTTGGTAGTGCCTGTAGTTACCCAAAAGCTTTCATTTATACCCCTGCACGTTAGCGGTATCTTTTGAGCAGCAGGCACAGCCAATACACTGGAAATTCCCGGAATAACTTCCACAGCAATACCTGCTTCCCTTGCAGCTTCAATTTCTTCCTGTGCTCTTCCAAACACAAATGGGTCGCCTCCTTTTAATCTTACCACATGGCCATGTGATATTGCGTATTCAATCATTAACCGGTTAATTTCCTGTTGAGACAGGGCATGGCATCCATAACGCTTGCCCACAAATTTTACTATAGCGTTGGGAGATGCATAGTTGAGTAATTGTGTATTTGCCAGCGCATCATATAAGATTACCGCAGCTTTTTTTAAAGTATTCACGGCTTTTAAAGTAATAAGTTCAGGATCGCCTGGCATTTACCGCAGGGATGAATTGTTCAGTATTGATTTTCTTAAAAGTATATGCCAGCTTTGTTTGGAAACAAAGCTGGGCCAGCTTTGCTGCACTGCCTGGAAAACTATAATGATAAAAGGCATTGAAGAAAAAGACAAAGACCGCTGGAATCTTTTACTGGAAAAATACCAGGTTAATATGCGTCATGCAGTAAATGAATTAAATTTCCAGGTAGAAGAAAATAGTTTTGAAGGACTGGCATTAAAAAACTTTCTGGTAAAACAATTAAGCATTGATGATACCCGCACGTTTGGTATCTGCATCGGAATAAAGACCAGGAAGAAGAGTGAAATATTCAGCAGTATTCTTGTAAGAAGGCGTTATGTTATTGATGTTTTAGGTATAAAACTTTTTAAAGTGTACGACATTTTATGTGCAAAAGATTTTAATCCTAACGAAAGAACAGAAGAAACTTTTAGCAGTGGCAATCCTAAAATTGTGCTGGCAGAGCAGCTTCGCAGAAGCATTATAAAATTTTACAATTACAGGGCAGGGTTAAACAAAAAAAAATCGTCCGCAGCTGCAGCCAGTATAAAACAACTCAAAGAAAACGTTGAAGAATATTTTTACCAGTGCAGTGTTTGCCAAACAGTTTATGATCCGGCCATGGGAGAAGAGGCTAAAGAAATACCCGCCGGAACTGCATTTGAAAAATTGCCCGAAAATTATGTTTGCAGTGTTTGTGGTGGAGGAAAAGAAAATTTCAGTAAAATTAAAAAGTCGGCTTTAAGTTTATAAGCCATTTATATCTGCATGCGCATTAAAATTGCGGAAGCATACTTTTTGTGAATCATCAACCGCAATTTCACAAACATTTAATTTGTTTAAAATAAATTTCATGCTGTGGCGGGTTGATTTATTTTCTTTTTGCAATGCTACAATTTTTTGTAAACCGTTTGTAGTATAAATTCCGCATAAGGGTTCCTGTTCGTTATTGTTGGTAAAAATATACACTTCGCATTTTTTGTTTTGCTGGTGCAGGGTAAATAATTCTTTCAAAAGGTTTGTTTCCATCAATGGTAAATCGCAGGCCAGTAAAAATAAATCATCATCAGGGTTATGTAAATGTGCCGATAGTACGCCAAGTAAGGGACCGTGAATATCAAGAGCGGCAATATCCTCAATCAATAAATCAGCAGCAAAAACTTTTGCATAATCCTGCAGCTGTTTTTCATTTACCGAAAATTTTATCGGGATATTTAATGCACTGAGTTTATCAAAAGCAGTTTGCGCCCATGTTTTTGCTTCATGCACTAACAGGCCTTTATCGCTGCCCATCCGGCTGCTTTGTCCGCCGCAAAGTATTGTACCCAGCATGAGTTAGTTTATTTGTTTATTGGTTTACCAGGTGATTGTAATTAGAAATTGGTAATTTGGAATCGGGAAGAAATTTTTGACGATGCATCCTATTCCAAATCCCCAATTACATTTTCAGCTTTGATGATGAGCTGGCGTATCTGTATGGCCTAAAATTTTACCAGGCGCCACTACATCTCTTACCATTTTCTTTATTTCTTTTATTTCGGCAAACCCCCCATATTCTTTTCTGTCAAACACTTTTATTTCGGCAATGTGAATATTATAACGTCCGTTTACTTCGCTGGGTTTAAGGGTAACAGCACCCACTTCATCTGCAAAAGTGGTTAAAATTTCCTGTGCCATATAAGCGGCACGTAAAAGCCAATGGCATTTGTGGCAGTATTCTATTGTAATTACCGGTTTCATTTTTTTTATTTGATTTTAAAATTACAATAAACCATAGCATTAAGAAAAGATAAATTTTAAGGAGTGTTTTATGAAGGGTGACATAGTTTAAATAAAGCAGCGCTGCTACAAGTAAGGATTTTCAGATTCTTTTGGGATGGGTAAATCCATTATTTAATTCCCGTAAAATAGCAGAGCAGTGAGGCAATACAATGGTATAAATAAACCGTATTGTATTTAAGCGTACAGTAGATGGATTTTTAGTATTTTCTTCATACCACATACCTGCAATACTTAAATATAAAATAAACACAATTGTATTATTGATAAGAACGGAGGTAGCTGGTACAAAAACTATAAACCCGTTCTTCCATCCCTGATGGCTCCTTTTTTTCCCCTGTTCTTTTTTTCCCACTGCAGCATTTCCGGAGTTTTTTCAGGCTTTTTTCTCTCTGTATTTGTGTTGGCTGCAACGGAAGGGGAAGTGGTTCCCGGTTTTACCAGGTTATTGCGTTCCCATTGTTCTGTTCTTACTACCATGCCGGATGCATCGTAATATTTCCACTCACCCTGCTTAACGCTGTATTGTTCTGCTTTTACAATTCTAAACTCTATAATGTCGTTGCTCCCGGTACCGTAAATAGGAATAGTATCAAAGGGGGCTTCGGGATCATAACCCTTCCAGTTTTCTTCTCTTAATGGTTCGCCAAGAAAAGTAAAATATTGCTGCAGGCCATGTTTGCCGCCTTTTTTATAATTTTCTATAGCCAGCAAATCGCCTTCGGCAGTAAACC
>JAYVGA010000285.1:0-2460 GCA_043772635.1 Chitinophagaceae bacterium | reverse complement strand
CTACGTTTAAATTATCTACATAGCGTTCGCCAATTTCTTTTGTATAGCGTGCAAGCTGCCTGCTTTTGCCATCATTCTCCAGGCCAAGCTGGCGGATAGTTTTTGCATTTTTTTCTGTTTCAAATGCTGGCAGACCTTCACTAAAAACACGAATTTTTGTATTATCGGTTATATTGGTTTCGTTGCTGTTATTGCTGCCCATAATATCGTTGTTCAATACGGCTTCAATATTCCAGTTTTCTTTGCGGGCTTTGCCAGCCATATAATAAGCTCCCAGCAAACCCTGCTCTTCTCCGCTTACGGCAACAAAAATAATGGTAGCAGCAAAATTTCTTTTGCTCATTATTCTTGCACATTCCAGCACGGCTGCTACACCACTTGCATCATCGTTGGCACCGGGTGCATCGCCTGTGCGGTCCATCACACTTGTGCGCATATTATCCAGGTGGCCGCTTATGATAAAGATGCGGTTATCATTTGGGTCGGTTCCTTTTAAGGTAGCCACCACATTGCCCAGCAGGGTAGCTGTATCTATTCTTTTCTTATCTGGTTGCAGGGTAGTAGTATCTATAAAAGCCGTAAGCCTTCCATTACTCTGTGCTGCAAACTGGTTAAATTTTGTGAGCACCCAGTTTCTTGCAGCACCAATGCCCCGTTTGGGATTGGTTTGTGCGCTTTGGGTATTGCGTGTTCCAAAGTTTACCATCGTTGTTATAAAAACTTTCAATGAATCTGCAGAAACTTCTTTAACCATATTTTCTATGGCAGCATCCCTTACAATAATTGTTTGTGCAAACGGCGATGCATAAACGATAACAAAACAGGAAATGAAATTGATTTTTTTTAGCATTGGAAAATATTAATAGGTTTAGAAGCAGGTTGATTTGAGTATATTAATTTAGTAAGGATTAATTAATGACTTTTTAAATTGTTTTTATTTAGAAAAAAAGCATTGGCTTAATATTTATTTTTATTCTAAAATAAAATAAACTTACACCGGATTATTCAACCTTAGTAGAAAATAATTGCTCCTTCAATGCTGAAAACCTTATTACCTTATTCGGCCTGATTAATTATTATAGATTTGATTATGAGATAACCTGATGCCATTATAACTAAATGTAAAAGTGAGTGACCCCGAGTTCCGTCTCTATCGTTCCTCGTCGGGGCAGGCATAACGATGACCATATAAAAAACAAATGCTGGTGCAAAAAAAAATATTTTTTACTCCGCATTTTTAAACTGGCTATACTTTCTCCATTTTTCTATTACCTGGCTCATATCATCGGGCAGATCGCTTGTAAAAAGCATTTCTTCTTTTGATGTGGGATGCACAAAACCCAGTTCCTTTGCATGCAATGCCTGGCGGGGGCAAAGGGCAAAACAATTATCTACAAACTGTTTGTATTTTGTATACACTGTTCCTTTTACAATTCTATCGCCGCCATAAAAATCATCATTAAATAAGGGGTGGCCAATATGCTGCATGTGCACCCTTATCTGGTGGGTACGGCCCGTTTCCAGCCTGCATTCTACCAGGGTTACGTAATTAAAATTTTCCAGCACTTTGTAATGCGTGGTGGCATCTTTACCATGTTCCCCTTCGGGATAGGTGGTAAATAATTTTCTAAAACGCTGGTGCCTTCCTACATGGCCCACAATGGTTCCTTCGGTTTCATTAAAATCTCCCCACACCAAGGCAACATAACGGCGGTGTACGGTGTGGTTAAAAAATTGTTTGGCCAGGTCGCTCATAGCCTTTTGTGTTTTAGCCATTACAATAAGACCACTGGTATTTTTATCTATACGGTGTACCAATCCAAAGCGGGGCAAATCTTTTTCATCCAGTGTAGGATTTTGCTGTTTTAAATAATAAGCAGCCGCATTTATTAATGTGCCATCGGGGTTGCCGCTGCCGGGGTGTACTACCATATCCACGGGTTTATTCACTACAAAAAGATCATCATCTTCATACACAATATTAAGCGGAATATTTTGTGGAATAATTTCAGAAGATTCCGGCGAATTGGTTTCATACACTACAATTCTATCGCCTGCTTTTGTTTTATGATTATTTTTTACAGGTTTATCATTTACCAGTACCAGCTCATTTTCTATGGCCTGCTGAATTTTATTCCTGGTGGCACCTTCAATGCGGCTCATCAAAAATTTATCTATACGCAGGGGTTCCTGGCCTTTATCTATGATTATAGAAAGTCTTTCGTACAGTTCTTCTGTTTCTAATAATTCGTCTTCGTTATCTGTTGGTATTTTGGTCATAAATTTAAGCGGTGCTATTCTGTTTGTAAATTTCTTTTAAGTCAATGGTCAATGGTCAAAGGTCAGAGGTCAATGGTCAGAGGTCACTACCGTCCTAAGAAAAACTAGAAGATAGTCAATTGGTTATCTTCAAGTTCTTTGAAATTTTGTTGGTAAGAATTATTAAACAGTTGATTTAAC